>CAZLYS010000370.1:0-5426 GCA_964563415.1 uncultured Halomicronema sp. | reverse complement strand
AGAGACCAATTGGGTCGTTACGGAAGTATGATTGTCATTCACATCGCCCATGACGATAACGGGGTAGCGGCGATCGCGTAGCTTTTCCATCAAGATAAACCGGAGAGCCGTCGCTTCGGCGGCTCGGCGAATCAGCGATCGCGCCTGTCCCTTAGCCAGTTCAACGGGGTCAGAGCGATCAACATTCCGTGCCATCATGGGTCGCTTCGATTTCAGATGCACCACAAACACTGTGCAAGGTATACCGTTGGGCAACTCGACATCAACCGCCAAAACTGGATGCGAAAACGACGTGAGAGGAATACGTGCTTTTTCGGCATCTACACTGAGCCAGCTTGCTTCCGGAAAATCCACATAAATGCGATGTTCCAAGACAGGGAAACTCGTCGATAAGGCCACCCCTGGTCCCTTGCCAATGCCTTCAGCCATGACGATTTGATGTTGGTTGGCGAAATCGCTAGCTGCAAGGACTTCGGCGAGCGCCCGCTCCTGAAAAAGTTCTTGAAACCCGACTAAATCAGCTCCCATGCGATCTAACTGGCGAGCTGTCCAATCTACTTTTTGGCGATAGTCGATCCTTGAGTAAGATTCGCCGCGGTAATATTCAACCTCAGGCAACACTAAATTATTGAGGTTGAAAGTCCCTACCCGAAATTGTCGGTTCTCCACACTACTATCCTTACCGAGAGCCTGCAGCCAGCCTGATCGCTCAAAGCTCCGACTAGCTGCTTCACCTTATCGTAAGGACCATGGTTTCAAACGACGAGCCACATCTGAGAAGCAACAGTATCAACGCATAAAGCCCACAGCGGCTATACTACCTTGCGCGTCCAAATGGGTTCGACCTTAATCTGCAGGTGCTTATGAGACGGCATGGTGTTGCGAAAAGACTGGTAATAGTCCTTATGGGCTTCCTCAAACAGCGTCCGAAGTTCAGCGATCGGCTCACGGTTGTTGTCGACTCGCAGATCTAAATGAGGATAAAAGTCATCTTGCACAACATACAGAGCTGCAGATTGCTTACCTCGTTTATCGCCACCAGCCCTATCCCCAGCTTCTAACGCACAAAGCAAGCGCTCTGAGAAACTGAGAGATGGATGATTACTAAAGGTCTCGGCCATGGCATGCAGGACTTGCTCGCCAGCCAGCATATTGCCGGCCACAGAAAAATTATGAAAGGTAAAATGCCCCGCCCATTCGATACAGTTTTTCCCGGTCCAGGCAGCAGCATAGCCCTGATGATCCACTAAATGAAGCTGCCGATCATCGCGCTCGTCATCGTTTTGCAGCAACACATCCAGGACATCCCCAACCGGAATAGTCTGCGCTTCTGCTTGAGCTGCTTTGCGACTTTCGAGTAGGCGTAAACCCCAAATCCCTAACAGTGGGTTGGTCTGAGCTTGAGTCGCGATCGCTCCCACCGCAGCCTTAGCATGAGGAACCAGAGCACCCACTGCTAAATGCTTGGTCGCCACAGCAATGCCGGTCATGCCGGTATTCACATCCCAAGCCACGATAGAGAATGTCATGCGGAAACCCCCTACCTACGATCGCGCTGACAGATGATGAAATCATTAATGTTTTCTAAAAAAAAATCTGTTGTCGATCTTACGATTCTTATCTCAATCTGTAATGCTTGCAGACGCACATCTGTGCTGGGAGCGATCGCTCAAAGCATTAGTAAACCAACCTTATCACTCGCGATGCATGGCGAGACGGGCAATGCATGGAGATAACGAAACCAACGTCACAACCCGATGAAGATTAGTCGCAAACGCAGCAATTGTTATGAAATCCAAATAACTCTCATCGATTACTTCAGATTTATTAAAGAGTTATCAGAAAGCTGTCGATACGCATATTAGGATGCACTTCTGAGCAATCTTGCCCGGAGGGCCAAAGAGCGTATGTGTGGAATTGGCGGTGTCCTATATACCGACCCTAATCGACCGGTCGATCCTGACGTTTTGGTCGGTATGGCAGCCATTCAATATCATCGAGGTCCGGATGGATTTGGTTATCAGATCATCGATGATCGAGGAGTCGGCTTTACCCACGCCCGTTTGTCGATCATTGACCTCGATCCCGAGCGGGGGCGTCAACCGTTTCGATCTGCTGATGGCCAGTATCTGATTGCTCACAACGGCGAGTTCTACGATTACAAGCGCTTGCGGGCCGATCTGGCCTCGCGGGGGTATCAGTTTCAAACCAAGAGCGATACAGAATTAGTCATGCATCTGACTGATCGCTTCGGTCTGGACAATGCCTTACCCTGTCTCCGAGGTGAATTTGCATTTGCCCTGTATGAACGGCAACAAGATCGACTCACCCTCGTGCGCGATCGCTTCGGTGTCAAACCTCTGTATTACGCGCAAATCCCAGACGGCTTAGTGTTTGGTTCTGAGATCAAAGTGGTGCTAGCGCACCCCAATGTCAAAGCCCGCTTTTCGTCAGAGGGGCTGTACCACCAACTCATGCAAACGATGGTGCCGGGCACCACTTGCTTTGAGGGCATTTATGCTGTCGAACCGGGACAGAAGATCACTGTGCAGCGACGCGATGGCGAGTTGCTGTTGTTCAAAGAGCAATATTGGGATCTCGATTTTCCTTTAAAGGGCGATCGCGACCTCCATCGCAGCGAAACTGATTATATCGAAGAGTTTCGGGCACATTTCGTAGAAGCCATTCAACTGCGGTTAGAAGCCGACGTGCCAGTAGCCTGTTATCTCTCTGGCGGCATTGATTCCTGCTCGATTATGGGGGTAGCCGCCGCTTGCCAGCAGTCTCCCGTTAAGGCTTTCACCATTGGCTTTGACGACAGTGATTACGATGAGACCGCGATCGCCCGTGAAATGGCAGCAGTTGTCAAAGCCGATCAGGATATTCTGGCCGTTGACGGCAACCAGCTTTACGATCACTTTGCCCGCACCATCTGGCATACCGAACGTAGTATCTACAATACTTTTACCGTCGCCAAAATGCTCATGAGCGAGCATGTGCGGGATGCGGGCTACAAAGTTGTCATCACGGGCGAAGGCTCAGATGAACTCTTTGCCGGGTATCCGCAACTCCGTCTCGACATGATTCTTCACGGCATGGATGATGCCACCGTCGAAGAACGGGCAAGTTTAGAAGCCTGGCTAGCCGAAAGTAATCGCCTCTTTAAAGGCAATCTACTCGCAGCGAATCGTCTGGATGATCCGGCCCTGACTGACCTCATTGGCTTTACGCCGAGTTCGCTACAGTCATGGCTATCTTCGGCATCCCATGTGCCAGGATTGTTACATCCGCAATACCGTCACCGATTAGATGGCTACGCCCCTGGTCAATCGATCGCTTCAGCTCTCAATGGTGACCAATTGTGCGATCGCCACCCTCTCGATAAAGCCCAATACGTCTGGATTAAAACCCAGTTCGAGTCTCAGGTACTAGGTTGGGCAGGCGATCGGGTGGATATGGCCAATTCCCTCGAAGCACGCCCAGCGTTCCTCGATCATCCCTTAGTGGAATTTGCCGTCACACTACCGCCCTCAATGCGCCTGCGCGATCGCCAAGATAAGTACATCCTGCGGGAAACCATGAAGCCGCTGCTGCCTGAGACCTTGTATAAACGCCAAAAATTCGCCTTTATGGCTCCCCCCTCCCACACCGATGCGGTCAAAGAAGCAGCGATGCGATCGCTCGCCAGCAACTACTTGTCTAAAAATCGGATCCGCGATGCGGGGCTGCTCGATCCAAATGCTGTGCAAACAATTTTGGATCGACACGGCGATGAATCAACCCCAGTGGCAGAGCGGGTACAACTGGATGCCGTCATCAATCACATACTCAGCGTGCAAATCTTGCACAACCACTTTGTCGCTAACGACATCACTCAGCAGGCTCAAGCCGACGCTAAGCGTTATGGTTGGACAAGCCAAAATTTATCAGCCGTGTGAGCTTAAGTAGCTTCAAGAGTTTTCAAGCTGAGTAATCGCACGCCAATAGGGAGCTTACGAAACCAGCCTTAGATGGGTGTATTGATTGCACTCAGCTCTAATTGATAGCGATACAGAGCAACAGGACGGTTACCAGCCTCAAAATAATTGGGTTCTTGGGGTGAGAGATAGACGGCTGTCACCTGGTCAGCGGTGACATGGTTCTCATCAACTTGGTGATACGCCGTAGTCGTTTCTACCTCATTAAAATAAGGCTTCCCGCCACCGCGAAACATCTGCTGAAAAAATTCTGTCGTGATGAAGTCAGCTGCTGAAGGTTGTTCGGTCGCGCGACCGGTCACGGTTGACTCCAGCATGTGATAATCCGCCAAAATCGTCAGTTGGCGATTAGGATTTTTATCGTCCATAATGACCTTTTTGACGGCCTCTTCCCCTAGGTAAGCTTTCGCCAAATTCAAACCGTTGAAGGTGCGATCAGCCACAATCTCTTCTTGTGCCAGGCGGGGCTGCAGCAAAAAACTTTGGGTATAAGACTTCATCCGGGGCTCAAAACGGACCTCACAGGCGACGGGCTGATTCAATAAGCTTTGATTACTATCAAAGCCCGGAGTCTGGATATCTGGTGCGAGGGGAGCTGATAACTCTACTAATGTGCTCGTTAGTTCCCAAGTACCTGCCAACCAGTCAGGATATACCAAGTCCCCAGTAGCAGGCTGGGTCGGGGGTTTATCGGTCCAATTGGGAAAGGTGGTTAGGCGATCGCTGAGCGGTCCTGCGTACGCTTCGCCACTACACAAAAGCCAGACTAGGGCTAGCAATACCAGCCAAACTAAACTACGGCGAGCGCGCTTGACAGGATATCGAGACATGACAACAGCGTAGGCCTATCGTGATGGCAAACAATTTCTACAGCATAAGCGGACAAGACGGATGAAGCGTCACCAGAGATACAATTTGTGGCTGAAAGTAAACTGAGAACTGGGCCTTCCAGCGGTAGTGCAGCAAATAGCACAGAATAGCGAGGCTTACCACTCAGCCATAACAGGCCCGCTTGCATAAAAGGTTAGTCGAGGAACTGCACGGCAATCACTGATGGTTGAGTGAACGGGCTTCCTTGCCCCTTGCTGACCAGACTTTCAGGCTCATTTGCAGTCATAGGTCAGGCACGACGAAAGCTCTAACTGAAGACACAGTATGTGCGCTGACATATCGCGAGATTAAGCAGAACGTACTCAACCAGGGCCAATCTCGTTTGCCAAAGGACCTAGAAAACGGCACCTGGGAGCATCAACATTGCTATCCAGAACCTCATAGACAAGAAAATATTCAAACGCTAAAAAGCGCCCCCTACTATCCGTAGAGAGCGCTTTTCGTTCAGGTTCTCAGACTAGCTGAGCATTTGAGACTAACCGATGATTTCGGGAGCCTCAGCTGCCGCCAAGTCGAGGGGGAAGTTGTGAGCATTACGCTCGTGCATCACTTCCATAC
>CAZLYS010000369.1:0-5432 GCA_964563415.1 uncultured Halomicronema sp. | reverse complement strand
AGTCGCTTGTCCATTTTGTTCAGCTGGACCAGAAGACAGGTCAAGTGCCCGATTAGTAAACTGCGGCAAAATCTCTTCGGTGAAAGCTTCCGCTGCTTTCGAACGGTAGCGATTGGGGTTCACAATCACCGAGAGGGCGCGATTGACGACCACACTTTCGATGCGACCACGATGCAGCATCCCCATTTGGAGTTCTTTTTCGATCGCCGAAATGGACACAAAGGCGACGCCTAACCCCGACTGCACCGCATTTTTGATCGCTTCGATCGAGTTTAGTTCCATCTCGATGTGTAGATTACCTGTCTCAATGCCGCAACGGGTCAGCACCTGATCAATCACCTTGCGGATGGTGGACTGAGAATCTAACGCAATAAATTTGAGTTGATACAGATCTTCACGGCGAATGATTTCAGCGTTAGCTAAGGGATGATACACCGGCATAATCAGGGCCAGTTCATCTTCTGCGTAGGGAATGATTTCTAGCGCTTCTTGCAGCTCGCTAGGCACCTCTCCACCAATAATGGCCAAATCGACCTGGCCATTCGCCACACTCCAGGAAGTGCGCCGAGTGGAGTGAACGTGCAATTGCACCGCGACATCTGGATAGCGCTCACGAAACAAGCCAATCATGCGCGGCAGCAGATAAGTACCGGTGGTTTGGCTAGCGCCCACAATCAAGGTGCCGCCCTGCAGGTTTTGTAAGTCTTCGATCGCTCGACAGGTTTCTTGACATAGACTCAAGATGCGATCGCCGTATTCCAGCAGCAAATGTCCTGCCTCGGTTAACTGCGCCCGGCGACCACCTCGGTCAAACAAGGGAACACTAAGCTGACGTTCCAGATTTTGAACTTGCAAGCTGACCGCTGGCTGGGAAACATAAAGGCTGTCGGCAGCCCGCTTAAAACTGCCTTCAGTTGCGATCGCTTTAAGAATGCGCAACTGATCCAAAGTAAACGGAAGATCAGAAGACATAAAAACCTATCCAAAGAATCGAATGAAACATAAAATTCAGCAACAAACGCATCAGAATTTCATCGAACTCACCCAGCAGCACGGCTAAACGTTAAATTCCCCAGACTAATCCTTGATTGAGGAAAAAATTAGTGGGTGTCAACCTCCCTTAGATTACTCGTTTAGCGGATTTTCTCGATACCGCACAGCCAAAAAACTCAGTTTTTTTATGGAACAGCAGGCGATATTGAATTTTTTAAATTTACCTGGGATCGTTGGTCTTGGGCTAATAGACGACTACTCGCGGCCTTATTTTGCGGGAATTGGTCAATCTCTAAATTTTCAGCAAAAAGAAGCCTTAACCCAGGGTATTCAGCAGGTCATCAGTACCACCTCCGCCGATTTCGAATCTCTTGACTTCAAATTTTCTCGGCGGGATGTGTGGCTTTATCGGCTCAACAATGATGTGATTTTGCTGGTTGTAACTGATGAGCAGCTAGATGCCATTGTTTACAGCGACACTGTGGCGCAACTCAAAGCGACCCTAGAAAGTGATCCCAAAAGTATGGTGTCAACTTTCCGCTTACTGATCGGCAATCACGTCTCTGAGCATCCAACTGAGGCTGCTCAGACTGCGGTGGCTGAAGCGTTGGCGACGCCTGAGCCAGTCACTGCCGAAACGGCTACTCAGCCAGGATCAGCGATGATCTGGGATGATTACCTAGAAGCACTTAATACTCTGACTGATGTGACTGCCCAGTATTTGGGCAAAATTGTCGTAGCCAATACTTGGCGGACCACGCGCCCAGATGATGAGCGACTCATGATGATTCAGCTTGACCGAAATGGGCATTTTAGTTTCACTAGTGAAACTGAAGTGGCGTCTTCGGCTTCGATCGAAGACGCCATATCGATGGCACTGCACAAGTGGGTCAGCACCTTTGTGAAACGTTGCACCCTGACGATTCGTAATTATGAAGCGATGGTCATTGAGCAGCAATTGACTGCTGAACAAAGGGCGATATTACAGGTTAGTCAGGCCGCATCTGATGAATAATTTGACCTCACTGTTTGGCCAGTACTGACATAGAGGTTTGACTAGCCGTCACTCCAGAGGGCGATCGCTGCCCCTTTGACATCCCTATACAAGCTCAAAAAATATCCCACTCCCATTAAGGAAAACAGACGACAAATGGCCAAGACTGTCCGGTTAGAACCCATCGCTCAAGAAAGCTCCGTTCAGACCAATGGCAACCTGCTTTCTGTGCTGCTCAATAAAGACTTAGACGTCTTAAAGGAATGTGGTGGTCGGGGCATGTGCGCGACCTGCCATATTTATGTCAAAGAGGGGAATGACTCTTTGACCCCGGTTAGCCGTCGTGAGCAGCGCACTTTAGAAGTGATTACATCGTGTAAACCCAATTCACGTTTGGCTTGCCAGGCGAGGGTAATGGGCGAAGGGGTCGTAGTTGAGCTACCTCCAGGGATGTATGTCAACTCTTTACAAGATATTGAAGCCCTGATTGGCCGTCGCGCTGAGGAAAACCTACTACACCCCATCACGGGTAAGGTGCTTGTGGAAGAGGGGAAGCTCATTACCCGCTCAATGCTACGGCAGCTTGAGGATGCTACAACCTTTAAGGTGAGCGAGTATTACACGCAATCCTCTAAGGCCTGAAGTGGGTCACAGTTGGGTTAAACCCACTGCGTTGAGGCAAGTCAGTTGTGGCCAGGCGGATCGCGATTAATTTGCCCAAATCTGGTTTGTTGACCGGACCGAGTACCGTTTGTTACTCCCAAAGGTGAGGGTATCTGCTAAGGTTAAGTCCAAGATTTTATCTTTTGCCCGTAATCCTAGTCACTGCATGCTAGACCCTCTCACTCTTAACTCGCGTCAGCAGCAGGTGCTCTGGGCCACGGTGCGTCAGTACGTTTCGACTGCTGAACCGGTGGGCTCTAAGGCGCTCGTGCAAGAGTATGACCTCAGGGTCAGTCCGGCGACGGTGCGCCATGCCATGGGCGTCTTAGAGAAGGCTGGACTCCTCTTTCAACCCCATACGTCAGCCGGACGCATTCCCTCAGATCATGGGTATCGACTTTACGTTGACAACTTGATTCACCCCGCCCAAGGAGTCGCTCAGACTGTAGATACGCAGCTTTCTGCAGCGTTGAAGTGGGATGGTTGGAGCCTCGAAGCCTTGCTTAAAGGGGCGGCGCAAATTCTTTCGGCAGTCAGTGGTTATTTAACGCTGATTACAGTGCCACAGAAGCGAGATACCACCATCCGTCATGTGCAACTGGTGCTGTTGAGCCCGACTCAACTGCTGGTGTCGATAGTGCTGGATTCTTTGGAAACGCAGTCGATGGTCATTCAGTTGCCACCGGTTCCAGCCGACGACGCTTACCCACTAGAAGCGTTGGAGCGAGAAGCCAATATCCTGTCTAACTTTTTGGCGGCGCATTTAGTGGGGCAGCCACTGCATAAGATGGCGGAACTGAATTGGGGGGAACTCAACCGAGAGTTTCAGCGCTATGGCGACACGTTGACCGAGGCGATGACGCTGTTAGCCCAGCGCAACCAAACGGCATTGGACACAACTCAGTTCGTCATTAGTGGTCTCGGCGAAGTCTTGCGCCAACCCGAGTTTTCAGAAGCGCAGCAGGTGCAGGCGATCGTCCAGCTTTTGGAAGAGGAACAGGCTCAACTTTGGCCTCTAGTCTTTGAAACGGATATGGAGGATGATTCGGGTCGGCGTGTACGAGTCCTGATCGGCTCTGAAAATCCGCTGGAACCGATGCAGGGCTGTGCGTTGGTATCATCTACTTATTGCAAAGATACGGTCCCGATCGGCAGTGTGAGCGTGTTAGGGCCAACCCGCATGATGTATGAAAATGCGATCGCTGCCGTTGAAGCGGCGGCTGGCTATCTTACCGATGCCTTTAACGCCCGTATCTGACCAAATGTACTCTGACGCTTGCAAGTCATGGCTAAAGATCCGCCTGCCATTTTGAAATCCGTGTCGGTGAACTTGCCCTTTGGGCTGGGTGGAGCCACCTGGGAAGCTGACCCCACCCAACAAAATGCCGCCTGGGAACTCTACATTGAACTGGTGACGCGGATTGCGGTGCAGTCTTTAGATGCGGAGCAGGGTACTGTCCGCGAAGCCTTGAGCTCGCTTTACAGCCTATTCGGCTCGACTCGCGAAATCTTGCGTAAAGCTGGTCCTAAAGTCGGCGCATCTCATGAGTCGGTGGGGGGGATTGCGATCGCCGTACTCAATCAAGGGTTGCGCCCCTTTATGTCAAAATGGCATCCGCAATTGCAAGCATGGGAAGCCTGCAACGACGGTGGTCTGAGCCCCCAAGAACATGAAAAGGCTTGGGAGCATGAGCCCACTGTCCGCGCTGAACTAGAGGACTTGCGTCAAGAATTAGAAACCTATGCCCACGCACTGGCAGTGATTTCCGGTGTTCAGGAGTGACGTTTGCTTAGCCACTTGTACTGAGTGCTAAATGCTCAGGAAAGTCCGGATTGTTTGTGTACACTGCCGATCATGAAACATTTGGTTGATTACCAGGGCCGCCAAATTCGGATCACCAATGAGCGCATGCGGCATATTCTAGAGCATCCTGAGATGGCTAACATGGAAAAGGCAATAACAACCGCACTGCTCAACCCAGAGATTGTGAGGCAGTCTCGAACCGATACAGCGGTCTATCTTTACTATCTTTATCAGCAGGCGACCTTGGTCGGTGATAAATGGCTTTGTGTGGTCGTAAAACATCTTGAATCAGATGCTTTTGTGATCACTGCTTACTTAACCGACAAACTCAAGCTAGGAGAGCAAGTATGGCCCAATCAGTAAAAATTTGGTTTGACCCTGAGGCTGACTTTTTGGAAGTGCAGTTTTCTGACGCTCCTGGATTTATGCGGGAGACCGATAACGATGCCATCATGGAGCGCGTTGATACCCAAGGTAATATTCTGGGCTTTTCAGTTATCAACGTTAGTCAGCTTTCTACAGAAAAGCCACTTTACGCTCAGTTAATTGCTGGAAACATTGCTTAGAGCTGTTCGGTTGGCAACGTATGCCTAATTCTGTAAGTTGCTACCCCATCCGTAGAAAGACAGTAAAATTTGAGTCAAGCAATACCCCCAGATCTCGCAGCGACCTTTGGCAATGGCTGACCAGCAATTCGATGTGTTTTTGTGTCACAACAGCGAAGATAAGCCTGCCGTCATTGCAATTGCTCAGCAGCTCCAGCAAAACAACCTCAACCCCTGGCTCGACGTATGGGAACTCCGTCCTGGGGCTATTTGGCAGTTCGTTTTAGAGCAACAGATCGAAAACATTGGTGCTGCTGCGGTGTTTGTGGGGCAACAAGGTCTTGGTCCCTGGCAAGAGCAAGAAATTTATGCCTTTTTGCAAGAGTTTATGCGGCGCAGATGTCCGGTGATTCCGGTTTTGCTGTCGGATGCT
>CAZLYS010000368.1:0-5462 GCA_964563415.1 uncultured Halomicronema sp. | reverse complement strand
AACTTGTCGTCCGGTCGCTTCCGCCATCAGTTCCCCTAGCACGGCTGCATCGTCGGCAGACATGGCGTCAATTTTGTTTAATGCCAGAATCTGGGGGCGATCGCTTAAGCCGTGACCATAGGCGGCTAATTCCTGCTGAATGGTGTGATAGTCGCTTAACGGATCGGGAGCAGTGGCATCTACCAAGTGCAGCAATAATCGGGTGCGCTCGATATGGCGCAAAAACTCATGGCCTAGGCCCAGACCCTCATGGGCACCCGCAATCAAGCCGGGAATGTCGGCAAACACTGTGCCGTCACCGGTCGGTCTACGCACCACGCCGAGATTGGGTACGAGTGTGGTGAACGGATAATTTGCGACTTTGGGGCGGGCGGCTGAAAGTGCGGAGATCAGCGTTGATTTACCCGCATTGGGGAGACCGATAATACCCACTTCTGCCAAGAGTTTCAGTTCTAGGCGAATCCGGCGAGACTCCCCTTCTAAGCCAGGTAGGGCATACTCTGGTGCCCGATTACGGTTGCTAAGAAAATGTCGATTGCCGAGGCCGCCCTTACCACCGGCTGCCACACACAGGGTCTGCTGGGGTGCGGTCAAATCCCCTAGTAATTCATCCGTTTCGGCATCATAAACGGCAGTGCCACAAGGCACTTCGATATAGCGGTCAGTGCCACAAGCTCCGGTGCGATTGCTCGGGCCACCTCGCGCTCCGGGTTTGGCTTTGAATTCGTGGGCAAAGCGAAAATCGAGTAGCGTTTGTAGGTGAGTTGCTGTGATCAAGTAGACGGAGCCGCCATTGCCGCCATTGCCGCCAGACGGGCCCCCAGCTGGCACATACTTTTCTCGACGAAAGGCCACCATGCCATCGCCGCCCTGACCGCCTGTGACGGTGACTTCCACTAAATCAACAAACTTCACAATCGTCTTACCTTGAAAATCGAACCTTAGAGAGGTTCCCTAGTTGTGGCTTTGTCAGGGGGAGGCTCATTGAACCGCTGTCGCCGCCGCCTGCTAAATGCAAAGGTTGGCACGCCACAGTACTCTCACTATCCGGGGCCAGCGAACTGCGTTCAGCCACTCATCAACCCAGATCTCTATCCTATAGCGATGCACCCAAAATGACACCGCCCTCATTTGACACGGAGCAGGTCAAGGTCTTGAGCTCAGGCGCTCGCCGAGAATGCTGTCTGTTTGAGGTTAAGCCTCTTTGCTAAGGGGTAAATCAGTACCCCCTGGCAAGCAAATCAGTCCCTCTCCGTGGGTCGTGAGCACCCCTTGCTGACGCAGCTTGCCCATCAAGCGCGTTACGGTGACGCGGGTCGAACCGATCGCACTCCCAATTTGGGCATGGGTCAGAGGAAAAGGCAAATAATAGCCTTCGGACGAGGCCTCGCCAAACTCTTCAACCAATAGGGTTAAAAAGCCAATCAGGCGATCAATCGTCCGCCGCTGCCCCAATGTGCTGAGCCACAAAAGTTTGCGCTGATGTTGATGCCGGAAGGCCTCAAGGACCTCGCGTCGAAAATGGGGCCAGTTGTCTAAATCATGCCAGTACAACCAGATCACAGCAGTTTGATCAACATGGGCAAAACTTTGTAAGGAAAAAGGTGACTGGGCGATGATTTCAAACGGTTGCCCCGGCCCGACAAAACCCAGAAAGGCTTCTTCGTCTTGAGCCATCAGGGGAGTTGATGGGGTTTCTTCCTCTTCAGTGGCGACGTCTACACTGAGCTGAGCACTGCCGGTCAACCGTACGGCCCCGCGCTGCACTAAGTAGAGGAGGCCTGGTCGCGATGGGATGCGTTCATCTTTGACAAAGGTTCGACAGCGATAATGTTCTTGAGCCCAGTCTGAAATTCTCTGCCAGGTGAGAAAGGGGCGTGCCTGATTAGCCGATGATGTTGAGTACATATAAGCGCTCGGATTTTAGAACTGAACTAACCTTGCAGACTCGCACTGACTGGCTGGAGGATCGCCAACCACCGCTCTAGCTTAGCTATTCATGAGAAGTCGGGAGAGCCCGAGAAAAAATCCAGAATTAAAATGGGGAATTTACCTAAAAAACTGAACATAATTTATCCCATATTAAAACAAACTCTACGTATTATTTCTAGTAAGTCAAGCACAGAAATCGTCAGCAAGGAATTCTGTCATGATGCCGATGCCGGGTAAAGATCGGTTGCCATCATCACTTCACTCATTGAATGTACCTTTCCCTAGGCTGAATGGATGTCATCGCATACCCTGCTGGATGCCTGGTTGATCGAACATTCGCCAAAGCGACTGTTACAAGCAGCACTTTGCAATGCTTTGCAAAATGTTGTGACCGGCTGGCCCCAATCACTGGATTTTGCCACGCTTTCCCTGAGTGATTTGCAAGTCACTGTGGCAGGGCACTGGCAATATGAATCGGCGATCGCGCAGCAATTGGCGGCCCGGCTGCCTGCTGATACTAGGGTGCTGGGGCCTCAGCTGGCAGCGGAGATTACCGCCTGGTCAGCACCTGCGGCACCCGTCACGATTGCTACCGGTCTCAAAGCCACCGTGAACTCGGCTGGGCGGCTCACGTTCACGCTCTCATCCGAGGGCCGTCAGGCTTGGTTGCAGCATTGGCTGCAGAGTCCATGGCCAGAGATGCTGCTGGCACCTGAGACGCCCCCAGCCCACTCAGAAAGCTGTGCCGGTGAGTGGCCGTTATGCGATCGCTTACAGCTATCCTTGCCGATGCTGTTGCAATGGGCAGATGTGCGCTGTCAGCGATGGCAGGCAGATTGGTCCCCCAACACGAAACCGCCAGTCATCGTGATACCCGAGACCGCTCCTCAACGTGTAGACGTTATGCTGACGTTTTTGTTGCCGACAGTGATGCGCGGCTTGGATCAGTTGGCCAATGACTCCTCGGCAGCCAAAACTGGCAAGAGAGTAGGCTATTGCTTGGCTGTGCGGGTCTATGAGCTGGAGGCTCGGTTAGCAGGCTGGCGGTCACCAAGGGCTGGAGAGCCTGCAACAGTGTCGAGATGGGCGGCGCTGATGGCCACCCAAAAAGCTCTGCAGCTCATTCTGGCGATGACGTTTCGGCAGGGTCCGTGCCGCAGTCTCTGATCTGGAGGAGCGATGGTTAGCGATCGCATTCAGGGTTTCGGTACACCACATCCGATTAGTTGCGTGGGCCCGTGGTCTGTCTCAAGGTCAATCTAGCCACCCATGCCACTTGCAGCGATGGTAACCTTCAGGGCCTTAAATTTTTCAACAAAACTAGCGATGGCCAACTCAGAGAGCTGCTCTAATGCTGGGGGTTAGTTATGATGGATGACACTTGTCCTGGTGGTTTTGCCCCTTGCCTCCATGTCTACTCCACGCCTCCATCCCGATACCATTGCCGCAGTTCGCGATCGCGCCGACATTGTCGATATCGTGTCTGAGCATGTCGTGCTGAAAAAGCAGGGCAAAGATTACGTGGGTCTGTGCCCCTTTCACGATGACAAGTCGCCCAGTTTTAGCGTGAGTCCGGCCAAGCAGTTTTACTACTGCTTTTCCTGCGGGGCGGGGGGCAACACCTACAAATTTTTGATGGAGCTGGGGCAGCGATCGTTCACCGATGTGGTGCTCGACTTGGCCAAACGCTACCAGGTGCCGGTCAAAACCCTGGAACCCGAAAAACGTCAAGAGCTGCAGCGCCAGTTAACTCTGCGAGAACAGCTGTATGAAATTCTCGCCGTCACGACGAGCTTTTATGAACATGCTTTGCGTCGGGAGGATGGTGCGATGGCGCTGACCTACCTGACAGAACAGCGTGGACTTGCCGACGAAACGATTCAGCAGTTTCAGCTGGGGTATGCGCCGGGGGGCTGGCAGACTCTGTATGCGTATCTGGTTGAGCAAAAGCATTTTCCCGTGGCCTTAGTCGAACAGGCAGGGTTAATTGTGCCGCGGACCTCTGGCAGTGGCTATTACGATCGGTTTCGCGATCGCCTGATGATCCCCATTCACGATACGCGGGGACGGGTGATTGGCTTTGGGGGAAGAGCCCTCTCAGATGAGGATAAGCCCAAATACCTCAATTCTCCTGATACTGAGCTGTTTGATAAGGGACAAACTCTGTACGGGCTCGACAAGGCGCGATCAGCGATCGCCAAGCAAGACCGAGCCGTGGTCGTCGAAGGGTATTTTGACGTCATTGCGCTGCACGCAGCCGGTAGCCCCACAGCAGTGGCGGCCTTGGGCACGGCCTTTAATGCTAATCAGGTGCGGCAACTGCTGCGCTACACCGAGTCCAAACAGGTGATTCTTAACTTTGATGCCGATGCTGCGGGGGTGAAGGCGGCGCAGCGGGCGATCGGCGAAGTGGAAGCGATGGCCTACCGGGGAGACGTGCAGTTGCGGGTCCTCAATATCCCCGACGGCAAAGACCCCGACGAATATTTGCGACATCATCCGATTGAGGCGTATACCGCTTTACTGGACCAAGCGCCGCTCTGGATTGATTGGCAGATTCAACAAATTGTCGCTGGTCGGGATCTGAGCCAGGCCGATCAGTTCCAACAATGTTCCCAAGCCATCGTCGAGCTGCTGAGTGAAATTGCCAATGCCGACACGCGCACCCACTACGTGCGTCAATGTGCCGAGTTATTTAGTCATGGCGATGGTCGCTTGGTGCCCTTACTAGCGGAAAACCTGATGGTGCAGGTGCGTCGCCAGCGGCGATCGCCCAACGGCGACACCCCCCGCCCGCGCCTATCTTTTACCCAAACCAGCACCCTTGAGCAGGCAGAAGCCGCCCTGCTGCGGGTCTTTATTCACAGTTCCGAGCATCGTCCAGAAGTCTTGACAGTGCTAGAAAACCGTGACTTGCAGTTCAGCTTTTCTCACCATCGAGCCTTATGGCAAGCCATCCGCGCGCAAGTCGTGACGAATCCCGATGATTTGGTGGGATGGTTGCGCGATCGCACCGCTGAGTCTGCAGTGCTCGCCCAAACCCAGCATCTCTTTTATCTCGATGAAAAAACGCACCGCGATGTCTTGCGAGCCCCCCTCGTGATTCGGGCGGCGGCTGCTTGCATCGAGCAAACCCTCTGTGAGAAGCGCTATCGCCATTTTTTACAACTCTGGACTGAGGGCGACACCGGGCAGTCGGCTGACCAGCAGACCTATTATCAGAATCAGATTTATGCCGAAAAGCGCCGCATTGCTGAGCTAGAGAAAGAACGGCAAACCACATTTGAAGATCTCGCGCGGCTGCCCTGGGTGGGAGTAGATGGCTGACGTGTCAGTATCGAGATGTCGGCGTCATTGAGGCAGCATTGTCAACATCAGGACAGCCTCCACGGCTTGTGTAGGCCCAACTCCCCCTACCTCGATTTCCTAGAGTTTTTGTATGCACAGGCGATCGCTGCCAGATTCAATACCAATTCTGAAACTTCGGCGATCGCCCTCAATACCTAACCCGAATTGCCTTCCGCGAGGTC
>CAZLYS010000367.1:0-5463 GCA_964563415.1 uncultured Halomicronema sp. | reverse complement strand
TCGCTTCGGCAATGTTCATCTCTTCATCGCCTTTGGTGCGATTCGCAATATCAAACGGCGTACTGGGAAGTTGAATTTCTTGCGTTTCGAACTTGACCGTGTGCCGGAATGAGCCATCGGGCGACACGGCGTACAGCGTGCCGTCATAAAAGTCCCAAGTTTTTTCTTCGACATCGAAGATGGCAGAGTCGGCACTAACAATCTGACTCAGTCCTGCTTGGGTGTAATCCAACACGGTGAGTTCATACATCCGCTCACCATCAAAGCGCTCAGCATAAAACAGACGCTTCATACGCTGTTCATCATCGTCGCCATTGATATCCTCAAACTCACGATAAAGAATATTGCGTTCTCGAAAGGGGGGGCGATCAGAATTGAGCGCGCGATCGAGGGTGAGATCAGCTCGATAGTTGGCGGCGGGCGTAATCATCTCGTTAAAAGCAAACGTCACCCCAGTCACCGCAATACTGAAAATGATCGCGGGTGCCACGATTCGCCGAATGCTAACGCCACAGCCCCGCAGTGCAATCAATTCACTATCGGCAGAGAGTCGGCTATAGGCCATCATCGTGGCCAACAGAGTCGACATAGGAAACGCCAGCACAATGAACTCAGGCAGCTTCAAGACAAAGATCTGCATGGCCAGCGCGATCGAGAGCCCAGATTCTGTCACCCGACGAATCAGTTCAAATAAGGCCCCAACCGAGATGCCAATGGACGAAAAGGCTCCCACCCCGAACAAAAAGGGCATGAGAATCTCTTTCACGATGTACCCATCCATGACAGAGACTTGGAACCAGTCAAAAGGACGACGGACGGGTTGGGGCACAGCAGGTTTAGGAAAGGGAGTATCCATAAGGGGAGATGACAAAGAGCGCAATCGGCAGCAGAACAACAGGGACAGGCTAAAAGTCTAAAGTTTGAAATCCTCTCCTAAATAATGTTGCCTTACCAAAGGGTTGTTGTAGAGATCTTTGGCGGTACCCGAAGCTAAAATCCGCCCCTCACTCATGATGTAGGCGCGATCAATAATTTGCAGGGTTTCCCTCACGTTGTGATCCGTGATGAGAATACCAATATCGCGATCGCGGAGCTGAGCAACCATGCCTTGAATTTCAGTGACAGCAATGGGGTCAACCCCAGCAAAAGGTTCATCTAAAAACAGGAACCGGGGACCATCTTCCCCTGCGGCGAGGGCACGGGCCAACTCGGTGCGCCGACGTTCGCCGCCAGACACTAGATTACCCTGGGTCTTAGCGACAGTCTCTAGGCGAAACTCTTTAAGCAAGTTATGCAGCTTGGTTTCGTACATCTGAGGCGGCACACTCGTCTGCTCCATAACCAGCAGCAAATTATCTTGCACCGATAAGTTCCGAAAAATGCTGGGCTCTTGGGCAAGATAGCCAATCCCCAAGCGGGCTCGCTGATGCATGGGCAAATCGGTGATGTCAATTTGATCCAGGCAAACCCTTCCCATATCAGGCCTTTCCAGCCCAGTTGCCATATAAAACGTCGTGGTCTTACCTGCGCCATTGGGTCCCAAGAGCCCCACTACCTCGCCTTGAGCAACCGACAAACTCACTTGATGGACCACTTGGCGTTTGCCATAGGTCTTTTCGACATTTTCTAGAATAATTTTCAAGAGGATATGTACCCAGCAGATTTACCAAGACTTGGCTCAGATTTTATCAAAGCGCCCTGTCTCTAACTAGCCTGATTTCAGGTTATTCGGCTGTCAGTCGGCGATCGCACCCTCAAAAAATTATTGCTGTTACGGTTTTGGCAAAATCGTTCTCAATTACTGAGCTGATTTGTGATCCTTAGAGACCGCTTCAGCAGACTCGCATCAGAGGCACCCGTTGGCTTCAGCAGGCCGATGGCTAGGCGTGGGTCTGCTGAAGGGTGCGCCCGCAGAATCTTGTCGATCATGACTGACCAGCACCTTGTGATAAATGCATTTAACAGGGGGTGATCGCTAGTCAAAACCCACCTATCGGAAAATACCCCTTAATCTAAAGGTGTGATTCTCAAGGTCCCATCAGGTGTAGGGGCCGTATCACCCTCAGCTTCGGCCTCTTCGTCTGCCTCCGTCGCGGCTGGAGTGGTGGGATTATCCTGAATCACATAAGTGGTTTCCACCTGATTATTCGGTTGTGGCAGCGCAATAAATCGCCCTTCGTCCACTAGATAAGTAACCGTTTCGGCCTCTAGGCGATTGCCCTCTTGCAAAACCACCACATTGCCACTGAGGATCATGCGATTCTCTTGGCTGAAATACTGGGCTTGGGCTGAGGTCGCAACAATATCCCGAGCCGGATAATCAATCCGCACATTGCCTCGGGCGACAATCACGCCGGTAATGGCGTTTGCCTCCTGGATATCGGCCTTTAGCGTGATGGTACCAGTTCCCGCAGTTTGAGCCTGAGCCCGGGGTATCACGATGGGCGCGATCGCCAACCACAGCCCCAGCCCGCCTAGAGTCATCCAAGCCAAAACTGCATGCTGGCGATGCCGAACACGTTTGACTAGACTCCCAGTGGGTACCCAAGACTTGCCGCCCATTATTCGCCCCTCACATTAGTTATTAAAGACGCTTCCTTATTATTGTCAGTTCCCGTCACTGCGTACCGCATCCGTATTAATTTTTGTGCGATTGCCGCGCCGTTCTGACGTTTATGTACACACTTGATGACATTCAATCTGTAGTCTGATCGGTTTCGTCGACATAGTTGATTTGCCATCGGGGCAGGGTTTGAGTGGCGGCCAAAGCTGGCTGACCGAGCTGGCTTTGGCTCAGGGCCTCGGCTAGCACTAATACCTGCTCAGCTCCTAACTGCTGCACAGACTCTAGCCAGAGACTGGCGCAATCGAGCAAATCGGTGACATTCACATTGTGATATTGAGGTTCAAAGGGGGCCAACCGACTGATACCCTCTCCCAGCAAGATCGCCGTACCTCGCCAGTTATGGTTGCCGAGGTGATAAAGTGCCACCGCCAGCTGCAAAATGCCTTGAAAAAAAGGCTTCTCAGCGTTCGGGGCCTCCATCCAAATGGCTTCCAAGGTGTCGTGGCAGGCATAGTAATCGCCCTGATTGAACTGCTGAATACCTGTATGCAGTGGGTGGTCATGAGTCGGTAATGGGTCTAGGGGCATACGTTCAAACAGTTCAGTGATTACATTCATCCTCATTCAGATTGAGGATTGTACCAATAGACTACAGATTATTAAGCAGAGGTGGTATTCTCCACTGATGAGTGTGTGAGGAGTCAGTTTTATGGTAAGCACCCCAGCGCGGCCTTTGAGTCGCCCCAATTTGTCCCTGCCACAAGGTTTAGGCTGGCAAGCCTTAGCGCTGCCTGAGACAAAATTGTTTGGTACTGATGGCATTCGTGGCCAAGCGGGTGAGCTATTAAATGCTCCTCTAGCCACCCAGATTGGTTACTGGGCGGGACGGGTATTGCAACAACACTACGGTACTCCAGGCCCCGTATTGCTCGGTCAAGACTCCCGGAATTCTGGGCATATGTTGGCCTCTGCCTTAGCTGCTGGTCTGACGTCAGCAGGGTTGGAAGTCTGGAATCTGGGCTTGTGCCCAACGGCAGCAGTGGCTAACTTGACGCCTGCAGTGGGGGCAATCGGTGGGGTCATGATCTCTGCGAGCCACAACCCCCCTCAGGACAATGGCATCAAGTTTTTTGGTCCGGCAGGCACGAAGTTGCCGACTGAGGTGCAGCAACATATAGAGCGATCGCTCCGCGGGTTAGAGGTGCCCACTCAGACGAACGGAAACGTTTGGGGTCAATGGCATAATCGTCCCGAATTAGTTGGCCAATATCTCAACTTCTTACGAGAACCCCTCCCAAATCTCAACCTCAGGGGTTTGAAAATTGTGTTAGACATGGCCTGGGGTGCTGCAGCTGGCATTGCGACTCAGGCATTTGATAGCACCCACGCCGAGGTGATTGGTATTCACGGATTGCCCGATGGCGATCGCATCAACGTCAATTGTGGCTCCACCCATTTAGAACCGCTCAAGGCCGCTGTGCGAGAACATGAAGCCGATATTGGCTTTGCCTTTGATGGTGATGCGGATCGAGTGATTGCCGTTGATGGCCAAGGTCGCGTCGTGGATGGCGATTACATCTTGTATTTTTGGGGCAAAACGCTGAAGGAAGCGCAGCGCCTGCCGGAAAACTTAATTGTGTCAACGGTGATGGCCAATCTCGGGTTTGAGCGCGCCTGGAACGCCTTAGGCGGTTCTCTCCTCCGCACCAAAGTGGGTGACCAACATGTCCACGCTGAAATGGTTGGCCGCGGGGCCAAGCTGGGAGGTGAGCAGTCAGGCCATATTCTTTGCCATCATTACAGTCTGACGGGTGACGGCATCTTGACCGCACTGCATTTGGCGGATTTAGTACAGCAAGTCGGCGGTTCTCTAGCGGCTTTGGTCGATCAAAGTTTCGCCACCTATCCCCAACGATTGGAAAATGTGCGAGTCGACGATCGCGATCGTCGTAAAAACTGGCAGACCTATGATGCTGTAATGCAGGCGATCGCCCAAGCTGAAGCCGATATGGGAGCACTCGGTCGTGTCCTAGTTCGTCCTTCAGGAACTGAGCCCTTAATTCGAGTCATGGTTGAGGCTGAACAACAGTCTTTAGTCGACCATTGGACGGATCATATTGCTGCTGCTGTACGCCTGCATTTAGTCGGGTAGAAATCACTACCGCATTAGTCAACGGGCGTACCAATTTAACGATGCAAGGACGTATGAGAAAGCTCATGCGTCCTTTTGTATAGGCGAAAGGTTAACTGGACGGTCGAAGGCATAAATTTTGCTGACCATGCCGTCAGAATGTGAGCAGGTCTGAGATTGTGATGCATCCTTACGGGCTCTTTAGTCTCAGTCGCTCTGTCACGGTAACGGCAAAGCGCGGTAATTTCCTTTTGAGAAGGCAAAATTAGCTTGAGCGATGGCAGTCTGTCACACAGTCTAGAGGAGACAGATTAAACTAGTGAGTGGTCAGGGTACTCTTTGGTCGGGCAGTTGATGTCCCGGTGCGAAGCATCGACTGGCTATCGCAGATACGAATTTGAAGGCACGTTTTATGGCTAACCGTTTGCGTCAACCCTCTTCTCGACGACGAACTGCTCAGATGGCAGCTTCAGGCTTGTTGACGACGACCTGGTTTTTGATGCAAAGCTTAGCAGCCCTGCCGCCAGTGTTTGCTCAGTCCGAAGAAGATGATCAACTCACCTATGGTGAATTTCTAGAACTGGTGGATTCGGGCCAGGTAGAGCAGGTCGATATTGATCCCAACCGCAGTACTGCTGAAGTCACGCTGAAAAGTGATGGTGAAGATGATCCGCCGCAAGAGGTCATTTTATTTTCCGGTGATGCCAATAACCCAGAACTGATTCAACGACTGCGAGCGCAGGACGTTGATGTTGAAATAGAACCT
>CAZLYS010000366.1:0-5468 GCA_964563415.1 uncultured Halomicronema sp. | reverse complement strand
GAGCACGCCGACTTTTTCGCCCTGAGCGGTCAGGTAATCTACGGTTTCGTGGGCGGTCTCACAGCCAGAGCCCATCAGCACAATCACTTGCTCGGCGTCCGGTGCCCCGTGGTACTCGTAAATCTGATAGCGGCGGCCCGTCAACTCAGCAAACTCGTCCATGGCCTGTTGCACCGCTGCCGAGCAATCGTCGTAGAAGGGGTTTACCGTTTCTCGTCCTTGGAAATAGACGTCGGCATTTTGAGCCGTGCCGCGAATGACGGGACGGTCAGGGGTGAGCGATCGCGCCCGGTGTGCCAACACCAAGTCCAGGGGGACGAATTCTTCCAACACCGCGTCGGGAATCAGTTTCACTTTTTGCACTTCGTGGGAGGTGCGGAAGCCATCAAAAAAGTGCAGGAAGGGCACACGCGATTGCAGGGTGGCGCGGGTGGCGATCGCCGCCAAATCGTGGGCCTCTTGCACCGAAGCGGAACACAGCATGGCACAGCCGGTGGACCGGGCTGCCATCACGTCCCCGTGATCCCCAAAAATGGAGAGCGCTTGGGCCGCCAGCGATCGGGCGGCCACATGAATGACGGCAGGCGACAACTCTCCCGCAATTTTGTAGAGGTTGGGGAGCATTAGCATCAACCCTTGCGACGCGGTAAATGTGGTCGTCAAGGAACCGGCCTGTAGCGATCCGTGAACGGCTCCGGCAGCGCCCCCTTCACTCTGCATTTCGACGACGGAGGGCACGGTACCCCAGATGTTGGGCCGTTCTGCTGCCGCCCAAGCATCGGACCATTCACCCATGGGCGAAGACGGCGTAATCGGATAAATAGCAACCACTTCACTGAGTCGATAGGCGACGCGAGCCACCGCCTCATTTCCATCCAAAGTGGCAAAGATTTGATCTGTCATGATGAGCCCTCTAGGTGTGTTGGGCAACGGCAAAACTGCTAGCGCCCCAAAGGCGGATCTCCACCGCAGCCAAAAACTTTACTGTCGATTCATCCCGAGTTTTTACGGCATATTCTCCTCAGGAAACAGACATAGGCATTTAACTAAAACAAGCAAACTAGCAGCGTTCTTGTTCATTTGAAGCACAAGACCAAACCCTCGAAGACAGCATCATCTGTGTGCCTTGATACAAGGTATTGATCACTATTCTGATCTTGTACACCTGATATTCTGCCATCAAAAACTTAATTGAGTTGTGCTTTTTAGCTAAACTTTATTCCTGCGCATCAAGCTCTGATGACATCTCGCCTATAGAAATAATTTTGACTGGAAACAGCTCGTTCAAAAACCTGAAACCTTTGCGTGGAAAAGATTTTGGGGATTACGGCTTTGTGAGAGAAGTTGCATCCTTGAAAAGGCTCTATCTTTACAGCTCTTAATGAAGCTGAAGATTTTACCTGGGGAAACTGGATGGAAAATTCTAGCTCTAAATGAATATAAGTACCTCTTTGGTGATTAGTAAAGACAGTTTTTTCTATGCATAAAAAGGTCGTGGAGAGGAACGATCGTTGTGCTTATCTCCATTCTCCAAAAATCGTTAAAAATTTAACTTGTTGTACAGATTCTGTTCAAGAATTTAAATACGGTGGCTTTCGGTCTGTGAGGCTACCTGATCACAGAATTGTGCAACGCTTATTGGGTAATTCAAAGAAAAGTTGTCCTTTTGTATCGCTGCAGACTTGTTCTGATACGTTTCGCTAGTGCCTATGGCGCAAGTTGCGATACCCCTACGGATTTTGCTCCCTTTTGCTCCTCAGCCCCTTTGTCCGTCACGAATGGGATGTGCTTACGCTGTTTTGTTCTAAGTCCATCACTGTGATGTATCGGCAAGATCGGTCTGAAAGGTTTGCCATGCGATTTCAGCTTCGGCATCTGAGGCGGCTGAGCGCTGTAGTAAAAAGACGCCAGGCGCGGCGGCGACCACTCCATAACGATTCTCTTCCAGCAGTGATTGCACCAGGGGTGCCCAGGTCTGTAGGCGATCGCGAGATCCGGAAAACGCCTCGGCATATTGTTGAAGCTGCCAAAAATCGACCAGCACATAGTCCACGTCTGCCGGTGCTCCCATGTCATTGCGATACTGCAGCGTAGGGAACCGGAGGATCGCCCGTCGTCCTGAAACGTGGGGCAGCAGATTGTCAGTCGCCGCGACACTCGCCTCGGGGGGGATTTGCGCGATCAGCGATCGCACTTCATCAGCATGGTGCCACTGTTTCGGCAGGGTCAGATGCACCCACGGGTCAACCGAATCAGGAATGATGAACGACCAAGTGCGTGATGGATTGAGCGTAAAGGTAAAGAGCAAACTTAGGCAAAGACAGGCTGTCCAAAAGCTCCGAGTGCGTCGCGATAACTTTTGACCCCGGTGGCTCCACCACATCACGGCGCCGTAAAACATGCCCGGCACGCTCATCACTGTGTAGCGCAGTTGCATCGACAAAGCGACATGCGTGTCTGATCGCAATAGCAGGGTGGCGAGCGGCGGCGCGGTACAAATCCAAGCAGCAGGCGAAATCGCTGGCACAAACAGCAGCGGTAGCCAATGCCCCAAAAGGAATCGGAGCGTACTACCCAGGGGCACAAACAGATCGACCAGAACACGATCCGGTCGTTTGAGAAACGCCAGGAGCAAATCCACGGTCGACGCATCGCCCTCGACATAATTCGAGTAAGAAAAGGCTAAAAAATTGGTGCCCACCTCTGCTGAAAAGATTGGCATTAGTACCGTTGTGGTGAATACGACATGCGCGACACTCACCACACACAATGCGCTACCAAACCACAGGTGCCTTCGACTGACGACAAAATACAGCCCAAACCCAAACAGCAGGATGCCGACATCTTCGCGGCATAAAAAAATTAGGAGAATAGCTGCGATCGCCCACCCCCAACGCTGCCGCTCCACTGCCAGCAGCATTAAAAAGACCCATAGAGGAATCTGGGAAAAATCATGAAAATTGGCCAGATTCGGCGCGATGACCGACTGGGCGCAAAAATATCCCAGCGTCATCCACAGCGACACCTGCTCTGACAGTCGCTGCCGGGCGAGAAAATACAAGGCCACTCCCCCTGCCGCCACCAAGGTCACCTGCAGCACCAGCAGCGTCGCTGAAAATGGTAAGAGGGCATACAGCGGTAACCACAGCAGATGAATGGGGGTAAAGTGCTGCCCTAGCCGTCGATAATTGACATCCGGCAGTTGATTGTCGAACAAAACGGCAGCCGACTCTCCTGAAGACAGCGTGCCTTCAAAAAACTGCCCCTGAGTCCCATTCCAAAAAATCTGGTTAAAGATGCCCTGATCATGGGTGGAAAAAGATGGATACATCGCCCAGTGACGATTTAGGATGCTGAGCACCATGAGCAACCAAAAGATCATGGCGATCCACAGCAAGCGACGATGATTCGCCATCCAGTCCAAAGCACGCATGGAGTTCAAGAACGTAAAGGGGTTTCCCCATTCTCACTGGCAGCCGCCCCGAAAATCAAAATTGTCCTGGATGCGCACTGCCGCAGAGGGCCAGTTTTGATCTGGACAAGGTTGATTCGCACTGTTTACCATCCGTTCGCTGCTGGCCTCACGTCTGGGTCGTACTGGCGTTCACCGCCACAAAGTCGCTCAGCAAGTCAAACCCTAAGTAACGCAGCACGGCATAACCATGCTTACAGCAGCCACGACCGATAAATCGCTGTTGCCACTGATAGTCTTCACAGTTGCAGTCGAGGCGATCGCCCTGCTCAACGACGAGATGCTTGGACCCCGTCTCAGGATTCGTCACCGTGTAGCGCGGAGGATCGCTTAGCCAATCGGTCACCGTTAGCGACTCGGCTGCCGCTTGTCGCTGTTCTACAAAATGGCGTTTGAAGTCGGCTTTAGAAACAAACGTCGGGCGATCGCCCTTGACCCAGACCCAAATGACGTTGAAAAATTCTCGCAGTTGTACTGGAACCGACGCTGGCAGCCCCATCATCCGACGGATGGCAGCCGCCGAATAAACCAAGGTTGAGCGGGTAGCCATAACTGAATCGTCTTACTTGCTATCTCTAGCATGCCGCAGCGTCACCCGCGATCACCAGCGCTCCCTGGTAGGGAGATCCTCACCAGGCCTTGCCAGTTAAGAACTTATTCAGCCGAGGGGATTGATTGACTCCGCAAGCCGACTTCACCCTGAGAGGCAGTAGAAGCGGTAATCAGATCAATGATGATATAGCCCTGTGCCTTTTGGTCAAGTACATCTCGTTGGCTTGAGGAGAATAGGGAACAGGGAATAGGGAACAGGGTGTGCTTGATTCGACTGCATGTCGCTATAAGTGCTTGAGTGGCTTGACGAGCACAAGCGGACACCGGTAATAACTTGTTGAGCTAATGGTGAAGCCTGCAAAGTGGCATCAGCAGGATTGTCTTGATGAGCCGGTTCTGGGTGTCCTGCTAGCTTTTCTGGGGATTGATCGTCAGCGCGATTGGAGGACAGCGCCTGCCCTTCATGCGAAAAGTCGGGTAGAGTCATATTGCCTGATCACGAAAATCCTGTAAGTTGGCGTAAGCCCTTACTTAATGAGGTACGGCGCGATCACGCCGGAATTGTGCCGGGGATCCACGATTTTTCTGCTATTGGCTATATCAAACGCAAGAATTACGGAGACTGGCGAGGTCTTTATGGCTGACCGGTGATGACGATAAGTCTTGTGAGGCGTAGCCTGGCGCTCAATCTTTAGATAGATACAGTTTGAGTAGAGCGCCACCTTAAAGGTATCAAGGGAACATCCGGGCCAGTTTTTTCAGCGTGATTCTATCCGTATTTATAACCGGCTCGATGTGAGCAATGATGACTGTGTCTTTTCAAGCCTTTCGCGATCGCTATCCTGACGCTCATATCACCAGTGATCTCTTGCTCGTGCAGCGCGATCGCTTTGTGGTCAAAGTCACCGTAACCACAACTGCTGCCGGGTCAGCGTCTGGCTTAGCCGCCCACACGTCAATTGAGATGGCAGAAGATCATGCCCGTATCCGCGCCTTAGCCGCGCTAGGGTATGCCCTCAATGACTCACCAAACTTCTCAAACATACCCAACGAGCCCAGCGATGCTGCCCATGACGCCGCTGACCTTCTAACGGCCCCGGTATCCCAGGAACGAGAACAAGTCGAGGTCGCCGCTTCCCTTTCGCGACCCCTAGAACCCGTGGAGGCCGCTGCAGAGACCCTAGAGAGCAGGCCGATATCGACTCCAGTGGTTAAACCCGTTAGCCATCAACCAACGGTAGCTAACAAACCCCCGTCTAAGCCTGTCAAGCCTGCCGTCCCAGATCCGGTAGAACCTGCAGTCGTTTCAGTAGAGGAGCCCGCAGCCGTCGGTGAGGCGGCGACCGAGATCGCCCCTGCCCCGACAGCCGAGAGTGCTGTCACACCAATCCCGACTGCCGCGCTCCCAGGCCCCCGCAACTCGTCAGATGTCGCCACCAAACCT
>CAZLYS010000365.1:0-5477 GCA_964563415.1 uncultured Halomicronema sp. | reverse complement strand
AGCGGGTTTCACTTTCGCGTAGCGCTTCTTCCACTTGCTTGAGGGCCGAAATATCCGTGATGAAACCTTCTAGGCCAACTGGATGTCCCGCACTGTCAAAAACGCCTTGGCCTTTTTCCCAGACCCATTTGATGGTGCCATCACGGGTTATTAAACGATATTCAACTTCATAAAATTGCGCTGCCGACAGCGCCTGCTGAATGGTGTCAACGACCTGCGGCAAATCTTCGGGATGGGTAATATCGTTGTAGGAAATCTCGCCACCTTCAGCAATGAGTTCGGTGTTGTGGTAGCCAGTGAGTCGCAGACAACCATCGCTCAGCGATCGCATCGTCCAATTAGGTGGGCCTTTTGCCGTGAATACAATGCCCGGCAGCGTATCCATTAATCGCTGTAAGTATTGCTGATGATTGAGGAGTTCAGCTTCTGTTTGCTTGAGCCACAAGAGCGCGCCTAAATGAGCCGCTACCGCCTCTATTAGTTGAATTTGCAGGCGATCGCACTCATGCGACTCGCTCATGAAAAGCACCAGCACCATCAGGGTGTCATCATTCAACGTCACGGGTACCCCAACAGCCGCGCTTAAACCACAGCTATTGGCCAAACCGCGCCGCTGAAAAAGCGGTGATGAGGCATCCGAAGCGTCCACTAACCAAGCTGTTTGAGCCGACTCATAGACGCGTCCTGGCAGCCCTTCACCGACTTTAAAGGTCCAGCTCAAACTGGCTCGAGCAAAGTCTTGATATTGCTGTTGTGAGGCAAACCAGACCCCACTATGGTGCAGAGTCTGATCAGTAGTCGGTAACCAAACTTCTCCAACTACCCATGCAGTATGGGCACACACTAACTCAAGGAGGCATGTTAAGGCTGATTCAAAACTTTCGGCTTGACTGAGCTCAACCGAGATCCTTTTCAGCAGGGTGAGTGCTTCTGGACTCGTAGCCAGAAGGTTATCTTGCAAAGATTGTGATACAGCAATTCGTGAGGAATGAACCATTAACCTTTGGCAGAGAGCAGCTGACAACAAACGGTATGGAATCGCTCAATCTGCCTCAGCATAGTGATAGCAAGATACTCATTGACCAGTGAGACTTAAAAAATCAAAGGTTGCCGAATTCGGCAACGCTATCCAAACTATGATTTTTTGCCCTCATGATTAGCATGCCCGAAAACAGCTGCTTTCTGTATAGATAGCTGATGCAGCTTTGGGGATTGCCGCCAGGGTATCTCCGCTGGTCCAGTTTCGGTCACATCTAACTGATTAGCACCGAGTATCAAACAAAATTCAGAGCGCTTCCCAAGGCCGTTATTGTCACTCAACTCGCTTGGGTCTACGGCCTCGTATTTTATAGATATATCTTCCACTCAACTTAGCATACCAATTTTCGCCTCGAATCTTGTCGCAGAACTGTTACTCACGAACTGTTACCCACGATCAGCGTCAATGATTGCCGCCGTCAGATCAAACATAAGACTGACAGAATTAGCGCTGAAACCATGCGGTCAGAGCCACTGCCAACCCATCGGCAGCATCATCAGGTTTGGGGATTTGGCTAAGGTTTAGCTCTCGCATCACTGACTCTTGAACCATTGCCTTGTCAGCATTTCCATAACCAGTAAGCGCTTGCTTAATCTGAGCTGGGGTAAATTCAACTGGGCTGAGTTGATGTTGAGCCAAAACTAACATCACGACGCCTCGTGCCTGGGCGACCAAAATGGTGTTGCCCATGCGATAGAAAAAGAGCTTTTCTAATGCCACGAGGTCAGGCTGAAAATGCTCAATTAAGCTGTTTAAGTCGTCATACAGTGTGCAGAGGCGATCGCCCACAGGCGTATTAGCAGGGGTCTCAACAATGCCAAAATCCACCACTTCTGCCCCTGCAGTGGTCGCTGCGGTGTCTCGTCCATCAATAATGCCAAAGCCCAAAATGGCCAATCCTGGGTCAAGTCCCAGAATCCGCTTGGTCACTACCGTGCACCCACGGGTTGGCGACCATTCGGGGTCGCGTCTTCATCTTTTAAGGTGACACCAAAGACCTGACTGAAGACCTTTTCGACTTTATAACCCGAGTCAATCGATTCGAGGGGATCCTTTCGCAAGCGGTGCCGCAAGCACATCACAATCACCTGACGAACATCGTCTAATGTCACCTCAGTGCGACCTTCATAAGCCGCCAAGGCCTTAGCTGCCCGATTGGTCACAATATCGCCTCGCAGGCCATCGACATCAAGCTCAGCACACACCTGAGAAATCTTAATGCGGAAATCATGGTCAATGGCGACTTCAGGGAGTCGTGCTTGGGCGTCGGTAATGCGCTTTTGGAGAGCAGTTTGTGGCTCCGAGAACTTCTCTAAATAGGTCTGGGGATTTTGGTCAAAATCGGAGCGCTGTTCAACAATTTGCACACGTAATTCTGGATCTCTTACCGTGCGAATTTCAGCATGCATACCAAAGCGATCCAACAGTTGAGGACGTAGTTCGCCTTCTTCAGGGTTACCGGAGCCCACCAATACAAACTGGGCGGGGTGACGAATGGAGATGCCCTCACGTTCAACGGTGTTCCATCCAGAAGCCGCGGAATCTAGCAGCACATCAACGAGGTGATCATCCAGCAGGTTGACCTCATCAACATATAAAATGCCGCGATTCGCCTTTGCCAGTAGGCCCGGCTCAAAGGCTTTGACCCCCTCTGACAGTGCTTTCTCAATATCGATGGTGCCGCAGACCCGATCTTCCGTGGCTCCCAAGGGGAGATCAATCATCGGTACTTTTTTGGCAGCAGTGGGTAATGTGTCGGTGCCACGCTCGCGCTGAACGTCAAGATCTTGAGGCGACCGGCTAAACGGATCGTCCGCCACCACTTCAATTTCTGGTAACAGATCGGCCAGAGCACGAATAGTCGTCGATTTGCCGGTGCCGCGATCACCCATAATCATGACCCCACCAATTCGAGGATCAATGACATTCAAAATCAAGGCCAGTTTCATATCCTCCTGACCGATCACAGCGGTGAAGGGAAAAACAATGCGGCGAGGAGTGGTCGAACGGTCAGCAGTCGCAGTCACAGGCAAATAACTCTCTTATATAAATTCTGAGGAACGAGCTTTCAAAACTTAGTCTTTATTGTGCCATAGGGGTTTGCCCGTTCAAACTCTTGGCTCGACAAATGACCGTGAGCGCATTGCAGGAGCCGCGATCCCAAGTTTCCAGGACAAGCACTTTTACTGCCGAGTGAGGTCTAGACCATTGCCACCCCTTAAACAACCCCAAAATCAAACACTTAAAAGCGACAGAAGATTCTAAAAATCTCGGCATTTCTTGACATGTAAATGCATTTTATCGAGGCAATATTGCCCAGAAAACATAATTCTTAGCATTTGACTGGTGCGTCTCTAGGGCCTGCTAATTAGGGCTTTAGCAGCCTGGGCAAAAGATATTTGGGGCATCCATTTAGCTTGATTCAATCAGGGATTGCACACATGTGAGATGGACTACTAAGGTTCCAGTTTGAATCAGCTATGATCGCACCAATATCTCTCAAACGTTGCTCTCGGAAGAGTCTTTTCATGAGCAGGTAAGCATTAGAGATATCAGTCTGGTTTAGGTTTGTCTGGAGAGTACTGTGACTATTTACATCGGTAATTTGTCATTTCAAGCCGGGGAGGATGATTTACGCGAAGTATTTGCCGAGTACGGTGAAGTTAAGCGGATTAGCTTGCCGACTGACCGGGAAACGGGCCGCAAGCGTGGGTTTGCCTTTGTCGAAATGGCTGATGAAGCCCATGAAGATAATGCGATCTCGGAGCTTGATGGGGCTGAATGGTTGGGCCGCGAGTTGCGGGTCAACAAGGCTCGTCCTCGCAATGAAGGCGGTGGCGGTGGTAGTCGTCGTGACAGCGGCGATCGCCTCAAGAGTAATCCCCTCTAGTCTCTACCGAGACACACCATCACAATCAAAGAATTGAAAGAATCCAGGCTGAACCTGGATTTTACCTGTGAATCACGCGGCAGAAATCGTTCATGCAAATGTGCTCAAGAAATTTCAGGGCAGGTTTGAGCGCTTGAGTAAACTGTCAGAATTAGCTTCGAGATGGTTGACTCTCTGAGCAAGCAAAGGCGTTAGGTGCGAGAGTTTACCTCGTCTCTACCGCCTTTGTTATGTGAAAATAACCGAGTACCTGAAAATGCTACCAGCGTCAACACAGCTAGGGACAAGCGCCATGCATACGAGCCAGCGCAGCTCCGACTTAAGGTCCCGTCATTAACAAGGAATCACCCACTTCAATAGCGTTGCAGGCTCGCAAGAAACGAATCATTTGCTGATCTTCGCCACGAATATGATGCACCATCCAGTCAGCTAAGACCTGGGTAACTGCAACTACCTGTGTTTCGGCAGTTTGGTCAAACTTGGTCAATAGCGTTTGTACCTTGTTGACGAGGGTACGGTGGGTTTGGCAGTGAATCGCCAAATTGGGATAGTCATGTTGCGCCATGAGCGACTCTTCGAGATCGAAGTGGGCAACTGCACAGCTCGCGAATTCATGTAGCTGTGCATAAATGCCAACATCGTCAGGGAGTGCTTGCTGTGTTAAGTGGTGAATATGATTGACGAGTTTAAATAGATGCTGATGTTGTTGGTCGATTTCTCGGTGACCTGTACGATACTCGTCTCGCCAAACGGCAATGGTCATGGCATTCTCTCTCGACTTGAGGCTGATGCCGACAAATGAGCCAGCCTTGCTACCCTATGCCACCCTCATATGATCCCCAAGGCCGCTGCAAATATCCGTTACATTCAGGATCTGCAACTGAGCGATCGCGCCATCATCCACCCCTACACTGAAGAGTGTGATTTAGGTAATTAACTGCTATGGGCGTCACGTCAACGGGCGAGCCTTTCATCAAGCTGGATCAATTTTTGAAATGGCAACAGGTGGTGCAGTCTGGGGGCCAAGCCAAACAACTGATTCAAAACGGCGATGTTGAAGTCAATGGCGAGATGGAGCTACGACGGGGACGCAAATTATTTGCTGGAGATGTAGTGTCTGTCGACGATTTGGTCTTTGAGGTGCAGATGGCGACAACGGCTGACACTGAGGAGTAAGGGCGAGCTTAGGCGTTGCTAAAATCGCAACACTGCTCATGGTCATGTTTCCCTCTGGCACTGTAGGAACAGATGTTAGTGGAAGTGTGAATCGTGAGGAAAGTATTTTCGACCGCTTGCTTGAGTTGGGCATTATTTACCGGCATGGGGGCAATGGGGCCACTCGTGATGTCACCGGCGATCGCCCAAGAAACGACGATGCGAGTATTAACCGTTACGGGGCAGGGACAAGAGCAAGTTCAAACCACTATCGCTCAGGTGAATTTGGGTGTCGAAGTCGAGGCCGCAACGGCGGAAGCTGCCCAGGCCGAGGCGGCTCGTCGGTCAACCGCAGTCGTTGAATTGCTCCGCGATCGCACTGTCGATCAGCTG
>CAZLYS010000364.1:0-5488 GCA_964563415.1 uncultured Halomicronema sp. | reverse complement strand
TGAATCACTGGCTAGAAGAATAATATGGGCTGACTCCTCGTCGAGAGAGGAGAGCGGGCATCTTGCCTGCAGCCTCAAATACCGAATTCATACTTCAATTCAGCAATACCTAAGTTTTCTCGTGTCGCATCGTAGCTTGCCGATGAGAGCGGCGCTTGATCCATATCAGGCAAACACCGATGAATAATATGCCAAAGGGCGCCGCATGCTCGGATACCGATGCATTCAATGGGTCACCTGGATTGGTCAGCGTATCCTCGCCATCTTCGATCTCGCGATCAAAGCGATCCAGATCGTTCTCCGCCGCCTTTAAGGCTTCTCGCTGGCGATCGTTCACTAAGACCAGCATGGATGAGTAAGGGGTAACGATTTCTGCCTGTTTGGCGATCGCATGCAATCGGTCTAAGGTGTCTATTTGTGTGACATCTTCGTTGCGACTCAACCAACGGATCGCTTGTCGGGCTGCAATGGTTTGGAAATCGGTTTCTGCAGTGGTTGAGGCAGCCTTGACGGCGGGGGCGATCGCCCACAGGTATCCATCCATTACGGGATTGCCCGTTTGCTGTTCAGTCGCGAAACGATTAATCGCCTCAGCGAGAGTATTGCTAACGCCCCCTTGAGACTCGGTGAGGCGCTGCTGCAAATCATCCGCATACGCCGTGGGCACTGCGCTACCGAGATGCACCAGCCACAGCGCTCCCGTTAGCTTGGGTATGGTGGCTGCATCATCCTCTAGCTCGTAGTTGCCCGCATCTGTTAGTACAAAAACGCCATCGTACTCGGCTGCAGCGCGTAAACTATCCCACTGCTCGAGTTGTTTGGTTAAGGACAAATTGCCATAGAAGGAGAGATCCTTTGGGGATGGCACTGCGGTCAGCTTTTGGGGGAGGATGCCAGTGGCAGAGGTAACATACCAGTCAACGGTGTTGGTGCGAGCGATCGCCTCCATTCCTTTCATGGCTTCGTCGAGGTCGGCAGTGCGATCGCTCATGCTGCGAGAGGTGTCAATCACCATGGCGAGCTTTTGGTCTGCCAAAGTGGGGGCCGTGACTTTATCCAGAGGGGTAGCGGTCACGGTGTACCCCTCAGACAAAGTGATTTGGTGGGCTTGAGGGGGCGCTGGGGTCGCGGCAGGAATGGCCGCTTCGTACCATACATCATCAGGATTGGGGAGTTTTTGGCCGAGTCGTAGCCGCTTGGTCTTGGATGTCCAATACAGGTTACGCTTTTCCGTCAGTTGGGGCAGTGGCCAGGTGCCGTCTTGCTGAGCAACTCGATATGTCATCCATAGATGGGTGATGCCGGGTCGCCCTCGCCATTGTCGCCGCGGAATAGGAAATACCCGCAGACGATATTGGCGAGGGCCGACTTGCTCCAGCAGGGCCGGATCTTCGGCTCGGGTGACCTGCGCTCGCTCTAGTTCTTGTTGGTAGACCTGTTGCGCTGCCCCGCGAGGCGAGACAACAAACCGATAGCGTTCGGCTAGCCCCTCTTCTCCCAGCCACAGTTCCGTAAAGACAGCGCTTTCAGGGAGAGAAAATTGGTAAACAATTTCTTGATCTTCTGGGGTGGCGTTTTCGTAGCGTTCATAAAGAGTGACTTCAGCCCAGTCGCCATCTGATTTAACGGTGACCTCTTGACGAGCTAGGGCGACGACACGATCGCGGATATTCAGCAAACTGGCTTCGACAGAATCGCGCTCGACGGTGGATTGCAAGGCATGCTTGATCGCGTCGGACTCGGCTTTCTGAATAGGGGTATCAAAAAACTCAGCGTAAAGGGTGGCGGCTTTATCAGGATCGGTGCGATCGCCCTGATACAAGAATGGCGATAACAGCGTGTTATGCCAGCGCTGAAATCGTTGAGCTTGTTCTATCGTGATAGGCAAAACGTGGGGATACCAAGCCTCCAGATTATTCGCGGACTGCCAAGCGCTGATGTAGCGATACTGCATCAGATAGGCATTGAGCAAGCCACGGCGGATTTGGGGCGATCGCTGAACTAGCGCTTGACGAGCGGTAACCGACTCCGGTGGCTGACTCAACAGAGCAAAAGTTTGGGTTTGGGGCTGAGATGATGTGAGCCAAAATAATCCGCCACAGGCGAGCATGACGGCTCCAGTGGTACTCCAAGCCTGCCAGCGGGCAAATTGCTGGCCAAAAGCATACCGAATGCGGACCCAAGACTGCGAAAAGGTCACCACCAAGGCATAGGGCATGCCCACAAACAGAGTGGTGCTAAAACCAAACAAAGCAAAAATGCTGAGGACTAAGATGGACTGAAATCCACTCGATATGAGCCAGCCGATCAAGTCAATCAAGCCCTGCGGATTAGTGCTTTGCCAAGACCAGTAGAGTTGCTGGGCGATCGCCCCAATCCATTCAAACCGCAGGAAGGCCTCAAGCATGGCCCACAACAGCGGCACGGTATAAAACATCAGCAAACCACCAACATACAACCCTGCCAGCAGAACGATAGTATGAGCCACCATCTGAAAGCGGGCTAAAGGCTTGCTGTAGGCCGCATAGCCAAAAAAGAGTTCGAGGGTCACCGCCGCGATCGCCATGGCACCACCCACCACCATCAGCGTGCTGGCGGGCGTCAGTTCTCGCAGCACAAACATTCGCAGAATGCTCAGCGCCATAATCGGCGCTTCAACGCTGTAAAACAGCCGCATTAATTTCTGAGGATGCTTTCTCAGCTTGACGAGCCCAATCACAGAGCAAATCGGGGGTACCACTAAAAAGCTTACCAACGGCACCACAAAAGGAAAGGGCACCTGGCCGGTGGCTAACGCGACGATGAGAGGCAGACCAATAAAGGGCAAAAAGCCCAAATACACCACCATCAAAAAGAGACTGTTCCAGCCCCAAAAAATGCCGTGACAGGTCAGGTTAAATAAACCCTGGGCGAGTCGCTGAGGTAGGCGCTGACGAACTTGACGCAGGCCCGACTGACAGCGGTGGGTAAGTTGAGTGACTGGCTTCATCATGACTAAAGGATGTTGGCAGCAAGCTTCCGAGGCAAACGGCGTTGCTGATGTTTGGGATGAATTGAGTCGCTACCCAAGAAACGGTTGCACCAACGATAACGGAGAGCGGGCATCTTGCCCGCGATCTTAAATCCCTGATTCATCCTGCGATTCAGCAACACCAGGCAAACTACTCCCATACTGGCCACTATGGTTAAGATTGCCCAGGCAAATACAGTCGGATTTTGTCGGACGTCGTCTTAATTAAGACTGGCAGAGCTGATCGTGGCCGTTGCTCTACATGCTTTCAGCCAGCTAAAGCTTTTTGGGGGGACTCTTGCAAGCTCGTTCAATACACTTTATGGATTAAATCGGGTGTTATCACTGAAAAGCGATTAGTGGATGGTATTTTTTTACGAAACCAGGGGGATTTGCGTGTAGTACATATTCCATAGGCACGCAGACCAAAGATCTACAACGTTGACTCAGGAACTCAGGGGCAATGGCTATTTTTTGTCAAGCAAAACAGGCATTTCCAGCTGTTGGGGTAACGCTGTGTCTCGGTTTAACGATGGCGACGTTCCCAGCACTCGCACAAGATCAAAACGAATTCCCGGGTCGGCGGGTCGGCGGTGGCACCCGCGGTGATTGTGCCATCAATGCAGCAGGCTTGGTGGCTGTCCATCCTGCCAACAATTTGGGGGTCACGCATCAAGAGAGTCCAACTCTATATTTCGCGGTACCAGAATCTCCAGCCGCGTATAAAATCACGTTTTCGCTACACGATGATGAAGCAACCGTCCCCGTTTATGAAAAAACCTTAGAAGTTGGTCACCAAGCTGAGTTGATCGGCTTGCAGGTTCCGGCCAATGTCTTAGAGGCGGGAGAGTATTACCAATGGTCTTTTATTGCATCCTGTGAGCTTGCCCATCCGTTGAGGGCTCTGGTGTTAGACGGATGGCTACAGCAGGCAGAAGGACTACCAGAGATGATGCCGAACAGCGATGCTGTGGCTCAAGTGCAGGCATATCAAGAGGCCGGTCTGTGGAGTGATGCGATCGCCCTGACTGCTGAGTTGCTGGAGGCCCAACCAGACTCTGCAGAATATCAGGCGCAATGGTTCCAACTCTTGGCCGACCTAGAGCTCGATACGGTGATTGATGAATTATTGCCCGTGCGTCTACCTAATGAACTGGAGTGAGGAATTGACGCTTGCCTCGATTGGCGACATTTTTTCATCAGGTGCGATCGCGATTTGGGAGCGGCGCTCTGAGCCGCAGTCAGCCTCGTGTTGTGCCGCAGATTTTTTGGGCAGCTTTACAGTCAGTTGTCTTTTCTAGCCTATTGGTGACGGGCTTAGGATTGGCCACGAAGCGGTTAGGCTGGCTAGAACCCTTAGAGCTGAACATGTTTGATCAGTGGGTGCGGCTGCAACCCACCCTGCCAGAAGATGACCGATTGCTCATCATCGGCATCACAGAAGAAGATATTCGGCGCTATGGCTGGCCGATCAAGGATGATTTATTGGCAGCGGCCTTAACTCGGTTGCAGACCGCTAATCCAACTGTGATTGGGTTAGATCTTTATCGTGATTTGCCCGTACCGCCGGGAGAGCAGGCGCTGATTGAACAACTCAACGAGCCAAATCTCATCGCGATTACCAACAATGCTTTTGAGATTCCGCCACCGCCCACGGTACCGGCTGAACGAGTAGGCTTCAACGACTTTACGCTAGACCCGGATGGGATTCTCCGACGCAACTTACTGCAAGTGGGCGATGGTGAAAATCCTTACTTTTCCTTTGCCCTGCAGTTAAGCCAACAGTATCTGGCGAGTACAGGTGGGGAGTTTAGCTATAACTCAGATGCTCTATTGTGGGGTGACGCAACGCTCTGGCGGCTACAGTCAACGGATGGGGGCTATCAAACGGCTGATACGCGCGGCTACCAAATGTTGATCGATTACCGCAACCCAGAGGCGATCGCCCCTACCTTAGCCTTGCATGAACTGCTGGATCCCCAAACGAACCTGGATACCTTGACAGAGCGAGTTGTTCTGATTGGCAGCACCGCGCCTAGCCTCAAAGACTTTTTATCCACTCCCTATAGCGCCGTACGGCAAGAAGCCTTTCAGATGTCAGGGGTGATGGTGCATGCCCAAATGGTCAGTCAGCTGCTAGATCTAGCAGCGGGTACGCGCTCTCCGTTTCGATTTTGGCCTCAGTGGTTGGAAGGGGTTTGGTTGGGAGTGTGGGCACTCACGGGTAGCCTGCTAGCCTGGCGGTTGCGGCGTCCAGTGATCTTAAGTCTAGTCGCGTTGGGCTGCCTTACGGTGATTGTAACGACGAGTGGAGTCTTGTTTAGCTACCTCGTCTGGATTCCTTTGGTGGGGCCAGTGCTGGTTTTCTTGGGAGCATTAGGTCTCACGATGACTCACCGGGCGTTTTACACCACCTCTCATGAGGCGTTGACCGGTGCTCTTAATCAAAGCTCTCTCTTAGCGCATTTGCGGCGATCG
>CAZLYS010000363.1:0-5503 GCA_964563415.1 uncultured Halomicronema sp. | reverse complement strand
GTAGTTAATCGTCTCAGGCTTGGTGACTTCACCCACAACCATCCCGTTAGGGAGTGTTCGCTCTCCCCATTGGCGAACTCGCTCAGGAGACGCTAACCCAATTTTGACGTAATCGAAACGCTGCTCTAGCTTTGCCATGCTCAGCTCTTTCCTTTAGATATGCGCTTAATGTTGGTTTCTGGACGATCAGGCTTAGAGCAGTCCTCTGCCCCAGCCGGTAGAGTTATTCTTCGGTTTCTTCGACGACTTCAGAAGGCGTCACAACGGATTCGTAGGTTGGGCGAGAAGGCGTTCGCCGATTGCTCAAATCAGCCATCAAATCAACTTCAACGTCCCGACTAGTACCATCCTCATGGGTCTCAACCTTGTGGACGGCGATATCCAAGCCTAAGGATTGCAACTCCCGCATTAACACTTTGAAAGACTCAGGTGTACCTGGCCGGGGGATTGCTTTGCCCTTGACGATCGCATTCAACGCTTCATTACGGCCCTGCATATCGTCCGATTTCACTGTTAGCAGCTCTTGCAGCGTATAGGAAGCACCATAGGCCTCGAGTGCCCACACCTCCATTTCACCAAAGCGTTGTCCACCTTGCTGTGCCTTACCACCCAAGGGCTGTTGGGTCACCAAGGAGTAAGGGCCAGTAGACCGAGCGTGAATCTTGTCATCCACTAGGTGTACAAGTTTCAGCATGTAGGCTACGCCAACCGTCACCGGACGATCAAAAGCTTCTCCGGTACGGCCATCATAAAGTTGGATTTTACCTGGGTCGTCAGGGTTATAAACCCAATCATTTCTCGTTTTGTCGCGGGCATTTTGCAGCTGACCGTGAGTCGTGTTGCGAGACGCCTCTTTGTCATACATTTCATCAAAAGGCGTAATCTTAAACCGCACGTCAAGATTATCGGCCGCCCATCCCAGCAGGCATTCAAATACTTGACCCACGTTCATACGAGAGGGGACACCCAAAGGGTTCAGGACAATGTCAACTGGCTTGCCGTCAGGTAAGTAAGGCATATCTTCTAACGGCAAAATTCGGGAAATGATGCCTTTATTGCCATGGCGACCAGCCATTTTGTCGCCAACTTGAATTTTCCGTTTTTGGGCCACATAGACGCGCACCACCATATTGGCCCCTGGCGGCAACTCATCGCCCTGCTCACGCGTGAACACACGAACATCGACGACCCGACCTTTTTCCCCATTCGGTACCCGCAGGGAATTGTCCCGTACATCTCGGGCTTTCTCGCCAAAGATAGCTCGGAGTAACTTTTCCTCTGGAGGCTGGTCCGACTCACCCTTGGGCGTGACTTTCCCCACTAGGATGTCTCCAGATTCAACCCAGGCACCAATGCGGATAATGCCACCCTCATCTAACTGACGTAGAGAATCTTCACCCACATTGGGAATTTCCCGAGTAATTTCCTCGGGGCCAAGCTTAGTTTGCCTCGCCTCAATCTCAAATTTCTCGACGTGAATTGAGGTGTACACATCCTCAAATACCAGGCGTTCGCTGATGAGAATGGCGTCTTCGTAGTTGTAGCCTTCCCAAGGCATATAGGCAACGATGACATTCTGGCCTAGGGCGATTTCCCCGCCTTCGGCAGCAGACCCATCTGCCAACACTTGTCCGGCCTCAACGTGCATCCCATGGAAGACCAACGGACGCTGATTTAGACACGTATCTTGGTTAGAGCGCTGATATTTTTGCAGCGGATAGTCATGAACTTTGCCGTCAGCATCTTGCACTTGCACCAAGTCAGCATCGACGTAGACCACGTCACCCGCTGTGCGGCTGACAATGACCATACCGGAGTCACGCGCTGCTTGGGCTTCTAGACCCGTTCCAACCAAGGGACGCTCAGGTCGCAACAGAGGCACAGCCTGACGCTGCATGTTCGAGCCCATTAAAGCTCGGTTAGCATCATCATGTTCCAGGAATGGAATGAGAGATGTCGCGACCGAAATGATTTGTACCGGCGAAACGGCAACGTAGTCGATCTCTTCTGGTACCGAAATTGCAAAATCTTGACGGTAACGAACTGGAATGGAATCGCCCAAGATATAGCCATCGGCATCCGTCGGCAAGTCACCAGCGGCTACCCGTAAATCATCTTCTTCGTCCGCAGTCATGTATACCGGGGGAATGTCCCGCCTTACGCGACCGTTCTCAACTCGATAGAAGGGCGTTTCAATAAACCCAAAGTCGTTGACCCGACCGTGAGTCGCGAGGGAGCCGATCAAACCTGCATTCGGACCTTCAGGCGTTTCAATTGGACAAATGCGGCCATAGTGGGAAGGGTGAATATCGCGCACCGCAAAGCCAGCTCGCTCACGAGTTAATCCCCCTGGGCCAAGAGCACTTAACCGTCGTTTGTGCGTGAGCTCTGCCAGAGGATTCGTTTGATCCATAAACTGCGAGAGCTGACTAGACCCAAAAAACTCTTTAATGGCTGCAACCAGAGGCTTGGGGTTGACCAAGGAGGCGGGCGTCAAAGAATCGGCGTCAGAAACGGTCATGCGCTCCCGAATAATGCGTTCTAAGCGATTTAAACCAACGCGCACTTGATTCTGCAAGAGTTCACCGACAGAACGAACTCGTCGGTTGCCCAAGTGATCGATATCATCAACCATGCCAATATCAAATTCTAGCTTGATGAGGTAGTCGATCGCCGACAGAATATCAGTTGGCGTCAGCACCCGAGTGGTATCCGGGATGCTTAAACGCAGCTTACGATTAAGCTTATGGCGACCCACTCGACCCAAGTCATAACGTTTAGGATCGAAAAAACGGGACTCTAAAAGTTGTTGACCACCCGAGACGGTTGGTGGTTCCCCTGGTCGCAGCTTGCGATAAAGCTCTAGCAGCGCCTCATCTTCACTAAACTGGCCTTCTTTGTCGATGGTTTTCTGGAAATATTCCGGATGACGCAAAGCATCAAAAATCTCTGCATCGGTTAGACCCAATGCCTTGAGCAAGACCTGGGCAGAAATCTTACGGGTTTTGTCAATTCGTACCCAGACCAAATCATTTTTATCGGTTTCGAATTTCAGCCAAGCTCCCCGATTAGGGATGAGGTTGGCATTATAGGTACGACGACCATTCTTATCCGTGTCAGCTTTATAATAGACTCCTGGGCTACGCACAATCTGATTAACGATAACCCGCTCTGCGCCGTTGATAATAAAGGTGCCACGATCAGTCATCAGCGGCAGATCGCCGATAAACACTTCCTGCTCTTTGATCTCACCCGTCTCTTTATTAATCAATCGGGTAGGGACATACATCTGCACGCCATACGTGGCGTCCCGCCGTTTCGCCTCGTCCACCATGTACTTGGGGCTTTTAAGCTTGTAGTCTTTACCGACAAAATGAAGTTCTAGCTTGCCGGTATAGTCGGTAATGGGTGAGAAGCTGTCGAGTTCTTCGATCAATCCTTCTTCCAGAAACCAACGAAAGCTTGATCGCTGGATTTCAACTAAGTCAGGCAATGTAAAGTTAGGTGCCGTGGCGATTTGGTTGGTCATGCGTCTCCTCAGGCGGAAAAACCCTACAGTTTCTACAAAAAAGCTCATCACATGCTGACCTCGTTCCCTCTAATTTGGTAGAAGGAACGCGGGAAGCTAGTAAACCTCAGCACTGACACCCCAGTGACCGGCTACGTTGAATATTCTTGATGAAATCCAAAACACTAAGTCTCGATCCCATTTGGGTCGCTTTGACGAGCTGAACGATAACAGATGCGAATGCTTTCTAGCGTCAAGTCACTAGAAGATTGATGAGTAGTCAAATTTCAATAACGGTTTCAGACAGCAGCAATACATTACCCCAAGACCATAGTCTGCCAGTTTGACATGCTTCAAACCAGCTTAGCAAAAAGAAACCACTTTAAGTCATTTGTCAACACCCATTCTCCCGAAAAATATGCTAAGTAAACTGATTGAAACTGATCAACTGTCTCCTAGATTTGGTTATGCCCACTGTTGAAAGGTCAACTTGTGACTAGGGATGGCAGTCGAAACAACGAAATGGCATTATGCGTTGTTTGCGCTGCTAGCTTTTCCAGCGGTTCTTGCCGGAGTTCTGCCAAGTAACTCGCGACGTGGAAAACATTCGCGGGCTGATTGCGACGGTCTTTGCGCTTAGGCACAGGGGTCAAAAACGGACAGTCCGTTTCCACGAGTAGGCGATCGCTGGGAACCATCAGTGCCGACTCTTTCACCTGGTGAGCATTTTTAAAGGTCACGATGCCGCTAAAACTCACGTAAAAACTCAGATCCAAAAACCATCGAGTCTCTTCAGGAGTGCCAGCCCAACAATGCATCACGCCGGTGACTGTTCCAACTTCATCGTGAAACGCTCGAATTAACTGGGCTGTTCGCTCAGCAGCATCACGACAATGAATGATCACTGGCAAACCGAGCTGACGAGCAATCATTAACTGTGACCAAAAAGCTTGCTCTTGTATCTCATGGTCATTAGCCTTGTAAAAATCAAGACCAGTTTCCCCAATTGCGACAACTCGCGAATCCGACTTTGCCAAAGACTCAATTGTGGATGCCGTTGTGTCATTCCACTTATCCATGTCCAGTGGGTGCAGACCGATAGACAGAAACACCTCAGAAAAGCGATCAGCAAGGGCTTGCATTTGGGGAAACTCGCTCGGTTCAACGCAAGAGTGTACCAAGTGAGTAACCCCTTGAGCCCGCCAAGCAGCGGCAATCTCGTCAAGGTCGGAACGAAAGTCAGCAAAATTGATGTGAACGTGAGTATCAATCAACTGCATTGTGCCGCTTCATTTCCTCAATGGCACGTCAAGTGAAGGGGGTGGACCAAAAACCTTAAGAAGCTACTGATTGCTTAGACTCTAATGCTTTCATCGCTTTACTCAGGCGTGCCTTGCGACGAGCACCCGCATTACGATGATAGACCCCTCGCTTCACGGCCTTATCGATTTGGCTAAAAGCCGTGGACAGCGCGGATTGTGCTGCTGTTAAAGTCGTAGAGCTGGGGTCAGCCGAATACGCGTCTAGTGCCTCTAAGTAACTCTTGGTCAACGTTTTAACTGCTGATCGGTAAGACTTGTTGCGCAATCGGTTACGCTCAGATACCTGGATGCGTTTAATTGCAGACTTGATATTTGCCACAGCTCGCCCAAACTTTTTCAATTAACTGAACAGAAGAAATATAATAGCACCAATTCTCTACCATTGAGTGGAGAATCTTACGGATAGTCAAACAGAACCGCGCTAAGCTATAAGACAGAGAAGATAGCTTTTCCTCTCATGCTGAATTTGATCAGGGCCTGTGCTCGTGATTGTTAGGTTTCGGCGTTATCGATTACTCAAGTCAGGTTTTGTGCGAGATGTTGCGCATTATAAATCGTCTCAAAAAAAGACAAGACCTCATCAGTACTCCTATCTAACTCCTTTTGAGAAATAGATTTAGAAGACACATCTTTCTTTAAAGGAATATTTCGAAGAATCGGTGAAATTACAGTA
>CAZLYS010000362.1:0-5517 GCA_964563415.1 uncultured Halomicronema sp. | reverse complement strand
TCAAGGTGCTCTCCTTTGAGTATCAGCCTGACTAAACTTTTGTCAGTCAACCAGCGTGAGCCCTTCCATCCCAAGTTACGGATACTTTCTTTTTTCTCCTTAGCCTCTATCACAGGTTTAAGAATGCGATAAACCGTCATGTGGCTGGGATAGTCTTTCAATCCTTCCTGTCGAGCCTTTTGGCGCACCTTGGTAAAGACCTGAGCCGGCGTACACTTACCATTGCTGTACGCATCTTTAATAAATTGCTGCCAATTTTCAGCAATCCGAGGTTTCCCTTTGTCTGTGCGGCCGGAATCAATTAAAGCAGCAATACCTTCTTCCTCCCACTTCTTCATCAATCGCTGCACAGTGCGGACGGAGCATTTTAGTTGTTGAGCCGCACTCCGTAGCCGTTCACCATATGTTTTGCGATCACAGGGCTCTGAAAGCTTTTCGACAATTTCTAGCTTGAGCCTAGCTTCTACTGAATTCAGATCATCTGGATTAACAAGTTCCATGAGCCACCTAGTACAAGCGAATTAAATTCAAATGTACTATATGCGCCAAGATATGTCATCTAATTTGTTAGACACGATGAAACATCCAAGAAGTGACAAGGAGCACGTTAATGTCAAGGCGATTTTAGATTCAAAGAGGCGACACAGATTGTATTCAATTTCCAAGAAGCGTCATTCACTCTGTTAATTCAGAGATCTTGTGGAAACAGAACTTAAATCGCTTAACCCATTGAAACAAAAGGGTTTGGGTTGATTTCGGTTCGGCGACAATACTGCGTTATGGCGACAATACTGCGTTACTCGACAGCATCTTTGAAGGTCGCTTTCACGGCTTCGGTTAAAGACATGGGGACTGGAAATCTCGACAAAGTCTCTCAATTCTGACGGGTAAACTATTTATGTGCAACTCCCTAACGGCAACACCGGCCTCAACGGCCTCGGCGCTGAGCAAAACAACAACGACATCTTCGGCACGATTACGGCGAATTCAGACCTGGCAGTCTTTACCTTTGAGCAGTTTGCTCAGTTTCAAGCCATTGATAATGGTCAACTGGCAGCCAGTAATTCCCCCTTCCTCAATGTGGAAATTGGCGGCTTAGAACTGGCCGAACTCTTTGATGAAACGGCGTATCTGGCGCAAAACGCGGATATCGCCGCCGCTGTCGAACAGGGCATCTTTGCCACCGGCTTCGACCATTTCGTGCAGTTGGGCATTGACGAAGGCCGTAACCCCAGTGCCTATTTTGACGAAGCCTTTTATCTGGCCAACAATGCGGACGTGGCCGCAGCGGTGGAGAACGGCAATATTAGCAGCGGTCTGGCCCACTATCTCAATTTCGGCCATTTAGAAAATCGCGACCCCAGTGCGCTGTTTGATGCCAGTGATTATTTGTTGAATAATCCCGATGTCAATGCTGCCGTTGATAGCGGGGCTTTAGCCAGTGGCTTTGAGCACTTTATCGAGTTTGGCGATGACGAAGGACGACTCTCCACCCTGCTGTTTGAAGAGACGTTTTATCTGCAGCAAAACGCGGATGTGGCGGCAGCGGTGCAGGCGGGCGTATTTGACAGTGGGTTCGAGCATTTCATCAGCTTTGGCCAGCAGGAAGGTCGCAACCCGTCGAACTTCTTTGATGAGAGCACGTATCTAAATAGCAATGGCGATGTCGCGGCAGCAGTGCAAGCCGGAGCATTCTCTAGCGGCTTTGAGCATTTCGCCCTGTTTGGTCGCACCGAAGGTCGAGTGGCGGTGTAGCCAACGGCTGAGGTTGGTGCATCATCGCTGACTAACCTCAGCCGTAGCAGAATGTGGTGGTCGGAATGTTTGTCAGGTAATTGTTTCAGCGATCTAGAGCGATCTAGGATGACCTGAGCAAATTGCGGCTTCATACCAAGGCAACTCCACCCAGTTCTGAAAAGTTTGCACTTCATGAATCCTCATTTAGTGCCGCTATTAGCGGACTTATGATTGGGGCATGCAAGAACTGACGATCACCCGACCGGATGACTGGCACCTACATCTCCGCGATGGGGATGCCCTCAAAGCGGTGTTACCTTACACAGTGCGGCAATTTGCCCGCGCCATTGTGATGCCAAATTTGAAGCCACCCGTGCGCTCGGTGGCGGATGCGGCGGCTTATCGCGATCGCATCCTGGCAGCCATACCCGCCGGTTCACAATTTGAACCGCTGATGACCCTGTATCTGACTGACAACACAAGTCCAGAAGAAATTATCGCGGCCAAAGCCGCTCAGTTTATCAAAGCGGTGAAGTATTACCCCGCTGGGGCTACCACCAACTCCGATTCTGGGGTAACCGACATTCGGAAGTGCGATCGCGTCTTTGAGGCCATGCAGCAGGTCGATCTGCCCTTACTGCTGCACGGCGAAGCAACTCATGCTGGCGTCGATATGTTCGATCGCGAAAAAGTGTTTATTGAAAAACATCTCGTGCCCCTCAAGCAGCGGTTTCCCAAACTGCGGGTGGTGCTGGAGCATGTCACCACTACTGAAGCAGTGGAGTTTGTCAGCGCGACGAACAACGTTGCAGCAACGATCACTCCCCAGCATCTGCTATTTAGCCGCAACATCCTCTTTCAAGGCGGGCTGCGGCCTCACTATTATTGCCTGCCAATTTTGAAACGAGAGACCCACCGAGAGGCCCTCTTAACGGCAGCGACTTCAGGAAATCCCAAATTCTTTTTGGGGACTGACAGCGCACCCCATACTCGTGACGCCAAAGAAAGTGCCTGTGGCTGTGCGGGTTGTTTTTCAGCGCTACATGCGATCGAGCTTTATGCCGAGGCTTTTGAAAGCGTTGACGCCCTCAACAAACTTGAAGGGTTCGCGAGCTTTTATGGACCAGACTTTTATAAGCTCCCACGCAATACCGGACAGATTACGCTAACCAAAACTGCCTGGCGCATTCCTGATGAAGTGCCTTTGGGTGAGTCCGCCCTCGTGCCCTTACGAGCTGGAGAAGAGCTGTCGTGGCAGATGGTGTAATCAATCACCAGTTCAATAGTGTGGTGAAGTGATTCACAGTGACCGGAAAACGTGAACTTCATCCACTCACTGCAAACCGGCAACGTGTCGGGTGATAGGAAGCAGGGGGGCAAAGGGGGAAGAGGTGTCGCTGGCTTTTAGAGCATCGGGATTCATCAAAGTGCTGCTGACCATTTGCAATAGCGGCACAAGCTTCTCCGTGAAACCACGTCTGTTAGCCATTATGAGAACGCAATGATAACGGATTAATCTTATGCGTAAAGATGCTTTGGTATGCAGTACTCTCACCCTAGTAATGGTGGGATTTCCAGGTTGGGCACAATCAGAGCGGTATGCCACTGACACCGAATTAGAAGCGGTCATTGAGCGGCATGAAGCCGAGCTACCCCAACTCACCGAGACCGGCTTTTATCAAGATTGGCGAACCCAAGCAGAGCGCTACCAGCAATCACTATGGGTGGCGGCTTGGGCAAATGTGGATGCCGAAATTGCGCCCTTTTTAGGCCACTGGGTCGCGATCGAAGAAGATATCGCGGTTTTTCCCTCTGCCAACAGAGGCCAAGTGTGCGTGATTGATACCAACTTAGACCAGAGTGATTTTTACCTAGCGACGGTGCAGAATGGCAAACTCTACACCGATCACAATGTGGTATTGGTGCCCACGGCAGACTTTTTGCTAACGGTGACGGTCTACGACGAACCGTACTTTTACCCCTACAACAGTCCGATCGTCTCGACCAACCCGGCTAATTATGAGTTCTTTGCCGATTACCACCCCAACGTGGTGCAGCAGTTTGAAGAAGCTGGCTGCCGAACTGGATTACCGCAACTGAGAGATCGTTGATTATATAGACGAAACGCTCAGGAGTCAGGGTGTTTTTGCCCATCGTCGCCTTGCCCCATCTACCCTAGCGATAGCAGAATGCGGAGGTCGGAAGTCGGAATTGCCATGCTTGTCAGAAATTTGTTGCCGCTATCCAGAATGACCTAAGCAAACTGCAGTCGGCGAAACCAGCATTTCTTTAGGGAGCGCGATCGCAGAGAGCCGCTCAAGTCACACAATCCAAACAGCTATAGCGATATGCAGTCGAATCAAGCACACCCTGTTCCCTGTTCCCTATTCCCCTCAGGCAAACGAGATGTACTTGACCAAAATGCACAGGGCTATACAGTGTGATCTTGCCGAGTCCATTAGCCACCTAACCGTACATCTTCCCCCCACCAGACTTATGAAATGGGAACAGGGCATCTACACCATCACTGATCAGCCAGAACAGTTAGATATCGAGCTGATTCATCGCTTTTTAAGTACCGAGTCTTATTGGGCAAAGGATATTCCCAAAGCAATCGTGGTGCGGTCAATTGAGCATGCTTTATGCTTTGGCCTGTTTCGAGAACAGCAGCAGATTGGGTTTGGCCGAGTCATTACCGACCGAGCAACCTTTGCTTATTTATCTGATGTGTTTGTCTTGCCGTCTCATCGGGGAGAAGGGCTGGGTAAATGGTTAGTAGAGTGCATCTTGCGTCATCCCGACTTGCAGGGATTAAGGCGTTGGATGTTGGCAACCGGCGATGCCCACGGCCTCTATCAACAGTTTGGGTTTGCCCTCAGTGAACCAGGAATCCTTATGCAAAAGGTCAATCCCGAGACGTATCATCCCGTTGCTGAGGCTCATCCGGCAAACGACACCTTTGAATGAGTTCATTAACCCGAGCAGACCGGAAAACTCGGGGCTAGTAATCCACAGCAGAAGTTAAGACCAGTTTCTTGCCCCCTTGCCCCCCTTCTCCCTAGCTATCAGCAATCGTTGAAGAAATCACGCCGCAGTCTACTAGGGCTGACGAGTCAAGATATTTTGTGCGATCGCCCCTAAAAAGTCCTAATCCAACCGCTAGGATGGAATGCAGGTAATTGAAACGTTAAGAGAACATCGTGGCGGTAAAACCAGATTGGCTTCGGGTCAAAGCTCCGCAATGGGAGCGGGTCGGCACTGTGAAATCCCTCCTGCGGGATTTGCAGCTCAATACGGTCTGCGAAGAGGCCTCCTGCCCCAACATTGGGGAATGCTTTAACGCCGGTACGGCAACCTTTCTCATCATGGGGCCAGCCTGTACCCGCGCTTGCCCCTATTGCGATATCGACTTTGAGAAAAAGCCCCAAGCGCTCGACCCGACTGAACCTTGGCGCTTAGCTGAAGCCGTGAAACGTATGGGTTTAAATCACGTCGTGATTACTGCCGTAAATCGGGACGATTTACCCGACGGTGGGGCTTCACAGTTTGTCCGCTGCATTGAAGAAGTCCGGAAGTCATCCCCAAAAACCACGATTGAAGTCCTGATTCCCGACCTGTGTGGCAACTGGGACGCCCTGGCCGACATTCTCAAGGCCAAGCCGGAAGTGCTCAACCACAATACGGAAACAGTACCGCGTTTGTATCGGCGCGTACGTCCTCAAGCTAATTACGACCAGTCTTTGGAGCTATTGCGCCGCACGCGCGAGTTGGCGCCGTGGA
>CAZLYS010000361.1:0-5526 GCA_964563415.1 uncultured Halomicronema sp. | reverse complement strand
TTCCCTGTTCCCCGTTCCCTGTTCCCCGTTCCCTGTTCCCCGTTCCCTGTTCCCTCTTTCCAAGCTCCGAATTCTCTTGCCTTTGTGTCGCTCCGTAACACATACAACTTTTCTTCAGGTGAGTTTTGTCATAGAGTTCTAAAAAAATCTCGGGCAAAATACGGAGCCCACTGTTCCCTCACTGGATATTTTTCACAGTATGGTTAGCGACGCTGGCGAGTCGAAAAAATTCAATCTCAAACAGCTCCTGCGCGACGATCGCTTCTGGAAGATTGCCTTCCAGGTCATTGCCGTCCTTGTTGTAGCGAGCATTCTGGGCTACTTTTTGGCCAATTTGAATGCCAATTTGGCACAGCAGGGGTCAAGCTTCGGCTTTAACTTCTTATCTAGTCCGGCCGGTTTTAGTATCGGTGAAAGCGTGATCGAATACCGTCCCAACGATGCTTACGGGAAGGCGCTATTCGTCGGCTTGGTTAACACCATTACGTTAGTCGTTGTCGGTATTGTGTTAGCCACCACTACGGGCATTGCTGCGGGTGTCACGAGCTTTTCGCAAAACTGGTTGGTCCATAAAATCAGTCGAGCCTATGTGGGATTGACCCGTAACATCCCACTATTGCTGCAATTATTCTTTTGGTACTTCGCCGTCTATGGACTGTTACCGACTCCCCAAGAGCAGATTAATATCGGTAATTTTTTGATTGCCAGCAAGCGCGGGGTCTATGTTCCTTGGCCGTCGGCCAGTGGGGCTTGGGCTTGGCTACTCGTGTTAGTAGCGCTGGCTGTCGCCGCCTTTTTTGTCTGGGAATGGCGGATTAAAGCCATTGTGGAACAGGGCGATTCTGGCCAGAAACAGCTCATCATCTTAGGGATCTTAGCCCTGGTCGGCTTGGGCGTTTTTTTCGTGGCCTTGGGGTGGAGTCCCCCCCAAGCACAGGAAGGCGGAGGAGCTATCGGCGGGCGGCGATTATCGCGAGAGTATGTCGCTGCGCTGACTGCGTTGGTGTTTTACACCGGGGCTTTTATCGCCGAGATTGTGCGGGCGGGCATTCAGTCCGTTTCTAAAGGGCAGTGGGAGGCTGCGCGATCGCTCGGTTTGGCCTCTGGTTTGGCGATGCGACTAGTGGTCTTTCCGCAAGCCTTGCGCGTCATCATTCCCCCGCTCAACAGTGAATTTATGAACCTGGCAAAGAACTCCTCATTGGCCTTTGCCGTGGCTTACCCCGAGCTGTATTCCATCGCCAACACCACATTTAACCAAACGGGACGACCGATTGAGGTCTTTTTAATCTTGATGGCGACCTACCTCACCATCAACCTCTTCATTACTCTCGGCATGAATACGCTGAACCAAACTGTGCAGTTTAAGGAGCGTTAATCGATGACCACTACGACCCCAGAAACTCTATCAACTGCTCCTGAAATTAAACGTTTAACTGCCGGAGCTTGGCTCAAAAAGAATCTGTTTAGCGATTGGTTTAACAGTCTACTGACGGTTGTCGTCGTAACTGTCTTGGGTTATGGCATTTATAGCCTTCTGAGTTGGGCCTTTACCGTGGCTCAGTGGGCCGTCATTCCCAACAATATTGGGCTGTTTATGAGTGGCCTGTACCCCTCTGATCAATATTGGCGGATCTGGATTTTATTCGGCATTGTGTGTGCTCTAGCGGGGCTGTCTTGGGGGGTGCTCGCTCGAAATTTGCCCGCGCTCTTTAGTCGCAATGTCCTCATTGGTTTTGGCATTGTTAGCGCGGGGTTTGTGCTGTTTCCCCCAACTCGCCCGAGCAGCCCGAAGTTGTTGCTAATGGTGGCGATCGTCGCGGCCATGGCTTGGGGTGGCCGCACGCTGGGGCGTCAGGTGACGGGGTTAGCCACGTGGATTTCTTCACTCTGGTTTGTTTCTTATTTTGTGGCCATTTGGCTAATTGGGGGTGGCCCCTTTAGTCAGAGCCTATTGTCTTGGCTACTGGTTTTCGCCGCGAGTGTGATTGCCGGTTCGCTGGTGACGAGAATTGCGAGACCTAAGATTGACGAGTCGTTGGAGTCAGTAGCGCAGATCGCTGGTTTAGTGTTGTCGGCTGGAGCTTCACTGGCATTGCTATTGGTTTTACCGCGCCTGTTGTTTGCGTATTTGATTCCACCTGCAGCTTGGGCCGTGGCGATCGCCGTTGTCGGTCTACTACTTGCGTTAGTTGCCTTAGTGATTCCTCGTCGGTACCAGGTGACCTTTTGGCTCTTTGCCTTGAGCTTCCTAATCACCTTTGCCGTTTTGAGGTTCGTCTTTGGCCTAATTGGCTTTTCCTTTGATCCGGTTAGCACCAACGACTGGGGTGGCCTGGTTCTAACGCTACTCATGGCGGTGAGTGGCATTTCCCTCTGCTTTCCGCTCGGGGTAGTGCTGGCCTTGGGTCGCCGCAGTAGCTTGCCCGTCGTCCGCTGGATGTCGATCGCCTACATTGAGCTGATTCGTGGGGTACCGCTGATTGCCATTCTGTTTATGGGCCAGGTGATGATTCCCCTGTTTTTACCCGAAGGGATGCGACCCGATCGCGTGCTCCGAGCCATTATTGGTTTAACGATTTTTAGTGCGGCTTATCTGGCAGAGAATGTTCGTGCCGGGTTACAAGCCGTTCCCCGAGGTCAGCAAGAAGCTGCCGCCTCGCTGGGGCTGAACACCCCCTTAACCTTAAGTTTGATCGTGTTGCCCCAAGCGCTGAAAATCGCGATTCCTGCGATCGTGGGTCAGTTCATCAGTTTGTTCCAAGACACGACGTTATTAGCGATCGTTGGCTTGGCTGAACTCCTCGGGATTAGCCGCTCAATTTTGGCCAACCCCACCTACTTGGGGCGTTATGCCGAGGTGTATTTGTTCATCGGTGTTATTTACTGGTTCTTCTGCTACGCCATGTCGCTGGGCAGCCGCAAAATTGAAGAAAAGCTCAACACAGGCCACTAGTGACTTCGTGTAACAGTTAACAGCCTGAAAGGCCGACTACGGGTATCGTAATGCACAATGTATATGGTGTTTGCCCTCGGTCTCTTACCAAGATTGGGCGATCTGATTTCACCTATTGTTTTTCAACTCCCTTAGATTTTTAGAGATTTGACCCATGACTCAGTTTCAAACCGAGACCGCCCCGGTTAGCGACCAGACCAACGAACCCGTCATTGTCGCGCGGGATGTGGAGAAATGGTATGACAATGGTTTCCATGTGCTTAAAGGCGTCAGCATGAACGTCTATAAGGGCGAGGTGCTCGTGGTAATGGGCCCTTCGGGTTCCGGTAAATCTACTTTCATTCGCACCTTTAATGCGCTGGAGCCCTATCAGAAAGGCAGTATTGAAGTCGATGGCATCAAGATCTCCCATGACTTGAAAAATATTGAAACCATTCGCCGAGAAGTGGGCATGGTGTTTCAACAGTTCAACCTGTTTCCCCATTTGACGGTGCTGCAAAATGTCACCCTGGCACCCATCTGGGTAAGGCACTGGCCCAAGGCCAAAGCTCAGGAAGTGGCGATGCAGCTCTTGGAAAGAGTCGGCATTTTGGAACAGGCCCAGAAATTCCCCGGCCAACTTTCTGGGGGGCAGCAGCAGCGGGTCGCGATCGCCCGTTCGCTGGCGATGCAACCCAAGGTCATGCTGTTTGATGAACCGACCTCTGCTTTGGACCCCGAGATGGTGCGGGAAGTACTGGACGTGATGCGACAGCTAGCCACCGAAGGGATGACGATGGTCTGTGTCACCCACGAAGTTGGTTTTGCCCGTGAGGTGGCTGATCGCGTGGTGCTAATGGATGGGGGATACCTGGTTGAGGAAAATACCCCCGATGATTTCTTTAACCATCCTCAAGAAGACCGCACGAAGAAATTCCTGTCACAAATTCTCTAACCCAGTAGAAAGCCAGGGAGCTGAAGTCGCAATTCTCGTTAGCATGAGGGGTGGGCCAGTTGTGCCCGCCCTTTGGTTTGTTAGGGCCTGTCGTCCGGTCGCAGTCAAATCCTGATGGCGAAAAGGATACAGGCCCTAGCTAGTTTCAGTGATGCGGGCGCGAGTGTGCTTGTCCCGCCGAGCTTCTGGATGTAATTGACAACGCGCCCCAGGGTGCTGCTGCATGGCTGCAATTCAATCACTGCCGCCCGACATCATTCAACTCATGGCGGCTGGAGAAGTCATCGACTCTCCGGCTGCGGTGGTGCGTGAGCTGGCTGAAAATGCTGTGGATGCTGGGGCCACCCGCATTGTGCTGGACGTGCGATCGCAGCCTTGGCAAATCCAAGTTACTGACAATGGGGGTGGTCTGACCTTGGCCGATTTGCGTCAAGCTGCGATCGCCCATAGCACCAGCAAACTCGCTAACAAGGCTGACTTGTGGAATATACAAAGTCTAGGCTTTCGTGGTGAAGCCTTACATAGCTTGAGCCGACTATCGCGACTGACGCTGTGCAGTCGTCCCCAGTCACAAGCCAACAGTGGTTTTTGTATGACTTGCGATCGCACCGGACGGCCAACTCAAGTCACTCCAGTGGCGATGGCCCCCGGTACACGGGTCCGAGTAGAAGAGCTGTTTTATCCCATGCCCTCGCGGCAGCAACACGCGGGCTCTGAACGCGCCCAACTCCGGGCCATTCAACAAAGCCTGCAACACCTGGCCCTGTGTCACCCCAGCCTGACCTGGCAAGCCTTATTGAATGAGCGCCCTTGGTTTACCCTGTGGCCGGGGGCCTCAGCCCTGCACCTACTCCCGCAAGTGTTGCGACGCCTGGATGTCACTGACCTGAGAGACGCCCAGCAGTCAGTCACCCTGCCAGAGGCAACGGGGCAGTTATATTTGCTGATGGGCTTGCCTGATCGCTGTCATCGCCGTCGACCCGATGGCATTTTTACCGCGCTGAACGGGCGCATGGTCGAGTTACCGGAAATCACCGACAGCGTATTAGCAACTCTGCGGCGATCGCTGCCCCGCGATCGCTATCCGGTGCTCTTTCTCCATCTCCACGCCGCACCTCACCACATTGACTGGCATCGTGCGCCTGATAAATCGAAGGTTTATCTGCAACATTTAGACCAATGGAACGCCGCGATCGCAGCGACGATTCAGCAAACGTTGCAAGCCTCTCAGATTGAGCCGCGCCCTCGGGGGGGCCACCAACGACTCACACAGCTACTCAAGCTAGCGGAACCGGGAGGAAAGTACGATACCGCTGATAGTGATCACGAAGAGCCCCCCACTCCATTAACTTTAAAAGCGATCGCTCAAATCCATAACCGGTACATTTTGGCTGAGCACCCCGCAGGGCTCTGCTTGATTGAGCAGCACATCGCCCACGAACGCGTGTTGTATGAGGAACTGTGCGATCGCTGGGAACTCGTTGAGTTATCCACACCCCTGACCCTGGCAAATCTGACTGAGCGTCAAGTCGAACAGTTGCAACAGATTGGACTGACCATCGAGCCCTTTGGGCCTGATTTATGGACTGTGCGAACCGTGCCAGCGCCGCTATGCGATCGGCCTGACTGCGAAGAC
>CAZLYS010000360.1:0-5537 GCA_964563415.1 uncultured Halomicronema sp. | reverse complement strand
GCTAGCGATATCCCGCCCCCTTTCCCCGCATCTGCGGAGCGCGCTCAGTTCAGGTTTGTTTCTAAATTCGAGTCCCAGACAGCATCAAGCAGCAGTCCGACTTTAGGTTGCTTAGGGTTGAGCTCATTGCTGTGGGGTGCATAGCCTGAACGCCCTGAAGACAAACTGCCAGCCCAATTACAACTATTTAGAGCGTTTTTAACCTTTATGAGTAACACCCGCACAGCCTCTCAAATTCCTGATCTTGCGGATTCACCCGCTGATCCCCAAACGGCGATGGGGGTATGTGTCTGTATTCATGGGCATTTTTATCAGCCGCCGCGCGAAAACCCTTATCTGGGGGCGATTGAGAGTCAGCCTAGTGCCGCTCCCTTTCATGACTGGAATGAACGGATTCACCACGAGTGCTATCGCCCGAATGCCTATGCGCGCATTCTGAATGATCGCGGTGAAGTAATCGATATTGTCAATAACTTTGCCCACATCAGCTTTAACATTGGTCCGACGCTGATGAGTTGGTTAGAGCGCCATGATCCTGAAACCTATCGCCGCATTTTGGAGGCCGATCGCGAGAGCTGCGATCGCTTCGCAGCCCACGGTAATGCGATCGCCCAGGTCTACAACCACATCATCCTGCCGCTGGCGAATGAGCGTGATAAACGAACGCAAATCCGTTGGGGCAAAGCTGACTTCATCGCTCGATTTGGCCGCGATCCCGAAGGTATTTGGCTGGCGGAAACAGCAGTGGATTACCCCACGCTAGAAGCTTTAGTGGATGAAGGCTTTAAGTTCACTATTCTCGCGCCATCTCAAGTACAGCGGTGTCGTGTGATCCCCACACAGGCTGAGCCCGAGTCAGACTGGCAAGAGGTCGCAGGCGGTCAAATTGATCCTAATCGCCCCTATCGCTGCTACCTACCTAGCCGGAATAAGGATGGCTCGCATCGCTACATTGATGTCTTTTTTTATGATGGCCCGATTTCGCGAGATATGGGCTTTAACGACGTGCTCGGCTCTTCTCAGCATTTTGCGGGCCGCATTGGCCAAGCTGTACGCGGGGATCATCGGCCGTCGCAGCTCGTCGGAGTGGCCACGGATGGAGAAACCTTTGGCCACCATAAGGGCGGTGCCGAAAAAACCCTGGCTTATGCGGTGACCAAGGAGTTTCCCAATCGAGGCTGGACGGTGACAAACTATGCCTATTATCTGCACCGTTGCCCCCCCACTTGGGAAGCGGTGCTGAAACCGGTGACGGCCTGGAGCTGTTCTCACGGGGTCGATCGCTGGCAAGACGATTGCGGTTGTGGCGGTGGGGGCCTATGGCATCAAAAATGGCGGCGTCCCCTCCGCGACGCCTTAGATTGGCTGCGGGATGAACTGGCCGACGTCTTTGAGCAATATGGTACGGCTCTGTTTCGAGACCCTTGGGCCGCGCGGGATGCTTATATCAAGGTGATTCGTCAGCGCACTGCCCAAAGTCGCCAGCACTTTTTTGCGGCTCATCAGAATCATGTACTCTCGGCAGCAGAGCAGATAGAGGCCATGCGCCTGCTAGAAATGCAGCATCATGCGCTGTTGATGTACACCAGTTGCGGCTGGTTTTTTGATGAGGTGTCGCGCCCCGAGGGCACGCAAATATTGCGTTACGCAGCGCGGGCAATCGAGCTCGCAGGCGAGATCAGCGGACTGGAGTTAGAGACGGACTTTATTAACCGTCTGGAACCGGGCCTAAGTAATGTCCCAGAGTTCCAAAATGCAGCGGGCGTGTACCGGCAACTGGCCATTCCCTCGCAGGTGAGCCTAGAGCAGGTAGTGGCCCACTACGCCATGAGTTCCCTGTTCACGCCCTACCAAACTGAGCAGCGACTCTACTGTTACACCATTCAGCAACATGACTATCAGGTGCAGCGCATGGGGCCATTGTCCCTAGCGGTGGGCCGATTGAACGTGATGTCAGATGTGACGGGCGACCGCTCTGACCTGAGTTTTGCCGTATTGCATCTCGGCGGCTGGGACTTTCACTGCAGCGTCAACGGTTTCCGCCGCCGCCTTGACTATCAGCGCGCCAAGGAATCATTGCTAGCAGCGTTTGCCAGTGGCAGTGCGGCACAAGTGATTCTCGACATGAATACCACCTTTGGGGATCACGCGTACAACTTGCAAACCCTATTCACAGAAGAACGTCACCGCATTATGCAGCTCCTCAGTCGAGATACGCTGCAGCGACTAGACCAGCTTTATGATCAGGTTTATCGCAACAATTATGGTTTGCTCAAAGCCTTTCATCGCGATGGGTTGACTGTGCCTCAAGAGTTGCAAGTGGCCGCAGAGGTCGCCATTCGGCACCGCGCTTTAGAACGTTTGCGATTGCTCGATCAGGAAACGATTGATTTCCAGGATGGCCAGTTGAATCGCGGGTCGGTGCACCTAATGCAGCTCGAAACGATCTCTCAAGAAGCGCAACAGTTCCAGTGCGATTGCGTGATTGCCGAAGGCCAGCGGATTTTAGAAGGCATCATTTGGCGATCGCTGCGGCATTTCCTCAACCATCCCCGTCCAGAAAACTTGCTTGAAGATGTGGACTGGCTACGGCGACTCATTAGTCTGGGACATGATTTGGGTGGCATTTCACTGGTGCGATCACAAGAACTGTACTGGCAGCACAGTGCTGATTGGCTCGGTTTCTTGCAGCAAGAGGAGTCAGCCCAGAGTCTGATATTACTGAAACCTTTACTTAAGCTGGCACAGCATTTAGCCATTGACCCCAATGCCCTGATGGCCCATAGGGCCGAGCTGCGGCCTTTAGTTAAGGCACCTTAAGACAAGCGATCGCGCTGCATAAAGTCCACTTTTGGCAAACTGGGATCGCTAACGAATCCGATGCCAGTGAATCCCCAACGTCCCAGCATCTCTTTGAGCTGATAGGCCGGTACTGACTCCACGGCAAAGCGATCGCGCAGTTCGGGCGCATGGCAACTCAGGTAAGACAGCGCCTCATGATCAGCCTGGAAAATTAGCAGATAGGTGCGATCGCTCTCTGGGCCATCAGGACGCGCCGCCAGGTGGCGACCATCTTGCTTAGAGCGGAGCAGGTAGTAGACGTTGGAGTACATGAGTCGGGTATGAGGGTGATTGGGTGGCAGAGTGATGGAGGCAGTGAGGTGGGTGAAGTGAGTATCGTGGGTGCATGAAACAAAGCAGGCAAGCGTAGGGCGACTCTACCCTTCGGGAACGCTTTCACCGAATAAGAAGCTGGGCATTTAGTGTCCATGTAAAGCCGAACGCAAACTGGAATTCTCATACCTATTCCCTGTTCCCCATGCCCTAATCCCCACACCCCATTCCCTCATTCTGCTACTGCACTGTGGACTCTAAACGCCTACTTCAGGTTGGGGTTTGCGGGCGAGCAAGTAAGAGTTATAGAGATTTTGGAAAACGACATAAAACATCGGGCCTAGAGCGATCGCTGGCGTTAAAAAAGTCAAACACACCCAAATGCTGAACAGTGTATTTTTTTGACCTAAAGATTGCCCCATTTCTTGCCCCCAGTCGTATCCACCGAGCCAGCGACCGAGGCCAAAGTTCAATGTACATAGCAAGAGCGAGATTCCAGCAATTTCGACAATGACGCTCCACGGTGAAGTGGACTCGGCTTCAATAAAGTGAGTAGCTTTGGCGGTTGCCAGGTAAATAGCGGCCATCCAAAAGTAAAATCCCGCCCCCTTGGCCGGTTCCAATACTTTGACCAGTTGCGGCGCGAAGTGCTGCATAAATTGTGTAATGCCTAAAGGCAACAGCACCACCGTCAGGGTGTTGATTAACCCAACCAGATTGATACTGGTTTGTTCATTGGGGCTCAAAAGCGGCAGTACTAGAGGCAACGCGATCGCTGAAAAACTATTGGTCACAACGACCGAAGCCATGACATAGTCCACTCGGCCATCCAAAAATCGGGTCATGACTGGTGCTGCCGCTGCTGTCGGGGCCATCGCAATCATGAAGGCGGCAAGCGCTAACTCTGTACTGAACCAATTACTCATCCAAGCGGTGACGCCGGCGATCGCCATCATCATGGCAATAATGGTGCCGAGGCGAGGGCTGAGGACTGACCTGACCTCTACTTTGACGTCCAGCAAAGAGCAGAAAAGAATCAACATAATTAAGTAGCGGATCAGATAAGCGTAAGGGTAGCCCTGAGGCAGTAGCACTCCCAACGCGATCGCGCTAAATAAAAACAGTGACTTTTTCATATCGACCCATAGATTTACTTGCTTAACAGGCTACCCTGCACTGATTCCGCCAAAGCGTTTGCCATGGACAGCCCTGATCACCTTTATGGATCTTTGTATGGGCCTCTGTTGGGTGCTGATGGGCATCCTCTAAACTGTTAAGGCACCTCGGGGAGACTGTCATTCGGTGAAACTCGCGTTGATCGTTGTGGGGATAATCATCCTGGCATTGGGCGCTGCTGAGGTGGCGTTGCGCTTGTTCTTTGGGTTTGGTAAACCTCCGCTGTATGTCGCGGATGCCCAAACGGGTTATCGACTCGCGCCTAATCAGCGCACTAAGCGCTTTGGCAACGTTTTTGAAATTAATCAATATTCCATGCGGGGTGGGGCGATCGCCCCTAAACCGGAAATGGCTACCTTGCGAGTACTGCTCTTGGGTGACTCAATTGCGAATGGTGGCTGGTGGACCGACCAATCCGAAATCGTCTCGCAGCAGCTCCAGCAGCGACTCACGGAGGCTTCCCTGGAGCCTTATATCAGTGCCGAAGTCTTGAATGCCTCGGCTAACTCTTGGGGACCCCGTAATGAGCTGGCTTATCTTGCCAAGTTTGGGACTTTTGAGGCTCAGGTCGTGGTGCTGTTGCTGAATACTGACGATTTGTTTGCTACGGCACCGACTTCAGTGCAGGTGGGGCGCGATCTCGCCTACCCTAAGCGTTATCCGCCCTTAGCATTGGCTGAGGTTTTGGGCAGATTGGTCAAATCGCCGCCCATTCCTGAGCTCGCAGCCATTCGGCAAGAAGGGGGCGATCGCGTTGGGGTTAACCTAGAAGCGGTGCGTCAACTACATCACCTGACTCAACAGGCCGATAGTCGTCTCATCATGGTAATGACACCGTTACTACGCGAAGTCCAACCTTCTGGGCCTCGCGACTATGAAATGGTGGCCCGTCAGCGCGTGACCCAATTCGCAGAATCGGAACAGATTCCTTACATTGATTTTCTGGCTGATTTTCAAGCTGCCGCAGACCCAGAGGTTTTGTATCGCGATCACATTCATCTCAGTCCGCAGGGATACGCCTTGGTCAGCCAGGCCCTCAGCGTTGCGATCACAGAAACGATACACCAGCCAAACACTGCCGGAAGCCAGCTTCCTGACAGCCTATTAGAAGATCCTTGGTAGCTTGGGTTATACCAATTCTCTAAAATTGAACTACATATCTGCCAAATGGAAAGATCCCCCTCAATCCCCCTTAAAAAGGGGAAACCCTGAGAGTAGCCCCTTTTCTAAGGGGGCGGCGACAGCGG
>CAZLYS010000359.1:0-5540 GCA_964563415.1 uncultured Halomicronema sp. | reverse complement strand
CGTGATTCCTCTCTCCAAATTCTTCCTCGGCAAAACCGATGGCCAGAAACATAGCAAAACGTTTGTTGACCAGCTCACCGAAGTCGTCTCCGAGCGATTCGCTCGGTGGAGCCTACGCAATACTGTTGCGAGTCGCCGGGTCGCTAGACTCTGGACCCTAGGCCCCATTGTGGCCTTCGTCTGCGCCGTAGTGTTATTTACCCAACTCCCAGTTTCCCTATTTTCTGATGTTGATAGTCGTAAGCTGAGCATTAATGTTGAGCTACCGCCGGAAGCCACGCTGGCGAGATCGCAAGAAGTGGCCGACCAAATCGGAGAGATTCTCCGCGACTACAGTGACCCCAATGGCGACAGAGTTTTCGAAAGTGTGGTCAAACTGGTTGGACAACGGAGTAACCTGGTCGGTTCTAGTGAAATTAAACCCAGCACTGCTGACTATTTTGTCGGGTTATCGGTCACGTTTGTGGAACGTTCACAAAGAGCCAAAGATTCCTTTGAATACATCCCCGAACTCCGGCAAACTATCGACGAAAATGTCGTGCGCAACTATCCCGGTGCTGTCCTGGTCGCACAGTTTGCGGAAGATCCCATCCACATCGAACTGTATGGAGAGGACTTGCAAATCTTGCGGGAAATTTCGGGTGAGGTGCAGCAAGCGCTGCGCGAGATCCCTGGCACGATGGATGTGCGCGATGATCTAGGCAATCTTCGGGAAGACCAAAGATTCGTCCCCCGGCGAGAAGCCCTCGATTTTTACGGGATTAGTCAAGATGAATTGGGGCAACAGGGACGCTTCCTCATGACTGACGGTGCTGTGGGTGACTTTGCCGTTGGCAGCGGAGAAGAAGATTTAACGATCCGCCTGAGCACCCAATGGCCTTCGCAGCAAGGCGCTGTAGGGGGGCCTTCACGCCTCGATGAATTTGCCACAGCCCGTTTCATTACGCCGAGCGGTGAGGTGCTGTCGGCGGATGCGGTGCTAGAACCCGTGCGCGGATCAGTGCCCCTGTCGATTACCCACCGCAATACGCAGCGGAGTGTCACTGTTTTGGCCAAAGTGATTCCTGGTCAGGGCTATTTTGACAGCGAAATCTTGGCCGAACTCGGTCCCAAGCTGGAGGCCAGGCAATATGCCCCCAGTTTGAGTGATGCCGACAACGCCGATCGCTGGCCTCAGGGCTATACCTATCGCTTTGGCGGCGATTCTGACACGACGGGTGAAACGTTTGCCTCGGCAGGGCAAATGCTGATCGTGGCGATTTTTCTGGTCTTTGCGGTGCTGGTGCTGCAATTTAGCTCCTACACCCAGCCCATCATCATTATGCTGACCATTCCGTTTGCCCTCATTGGCAGCCTGTTGGGCTTTTTCTTACTCGGCCTATCGTTCTCCTTTCCGGCCATGATTGGGGTGATTGCCCTGACCGGCATCGTGGTCAATGACGCCATTGTGATGGTGGAAACTATGAACGAACGCCGCCGTCAGGGGTTAGATGTGCGTCATGCAGCCGCCTTTGGCGCCAGCGATCGCCTGCGTCCCATCCTCACCACTTCGATCACGACCATCGTGGGCTTGTTCCCCTTGGCCTTGACCAATGCCCGATGGTATCCGCTGTGCATGATGATCATCCTGGGATTAACGTCGGCTACCCTGATTGCCCTACTGGTGATCCCCGGCTTGTACCTACAGCTCACACCGCAGAAACAGTCGTGACTGCCCCTAAGCGCTCATTTAGGACATATGGAATCAGAAAAGGTCATCATCTCCAGCCGCTATTTTCTAGTCAGCTTCTACGTTTCATCCATTTCATTCGTTACTTGGGGGCAATCATGACGCTCTACGCATTTGATGGCACCGGCGATAACTGGGATCAGCAGTCACCCATCACGCCCACCGCCAAAACTCAAAACGGGCGCTATCTGACAAATGTTGTTCTTTTTTATGACGAATATCGCAAGGCTGGGATGTCAGCTGAATATTTCCGGGGTGTCGGTTCTTCAGCACGGCTCACTGATCGCCTGGTCGGCGGGGCCTTAGGAGTTGGAGCCAAAGGCGTGATCAATAATGCTTTTCGGAAATTGCAAGCACACTACAAGACCGGCGATCGCCTCATTGACATCATTGGCTACAGTCGCGGAGCTGCCATTGCCAGAGCCTTTGCCGACAAAACCTTCAACGACTACGAGCAATTAACTGGGCCTAATGGTAAATCCTTAACTGAGCCGCCAGAAATCAGATTCATCGGCCTGTTCGACACGGTTGCCTCATTTGGCATTCCTCTGAATGATCGAGAATTGTTCTTTCAAGAACGCATTCCCAAATCCGCTAAGAATACTTTCCACGCCATGGCTTTAGACGTGCAAAAAGCTGGCTTCGGGCTAGACCGAGTTTATGGCGAAAATGTTCTGGAAGTCTGGTTTAGAGGTGGTCATGGTGATGTGGGTGGTAACTCAGCATTAGAGAATGGCCAGCCCAACCGAGATAGAACCAACATCAGCCTGCTCTTTATGCTGAAGAAAGCCAAAGCAGTCGGCATCGATTTTAAGGACGAATTTAACTATCCCATTAACATCACAGCGCCTGTGGTCATTAGCGATAACGATTTAGAGCAGGATTTGTCGCGACAATATCGTAATTACGACATTTTCCACCATTCAATTTTTGACGCCCAAGGGCAAGTTATCGACTTTTCCGGGTGTGTGCCTTTACCTGAGCGCCAACAGTTGGTTATTGAAGAACCAGTAAATGAATCGCAGCTATCAGAGCAGCGATTAATCCAGCTCACTCCCGAGCTATCTAAACGATATCCCAACACTCAAGCCATCTACGATCAGCTTTACGCCTAATATCGCTCGACGGAAGTTTACATACTATTCGTCGCGAGCAGAGGGGATGGGGAGCAAGGGGGATAGAAACTGGAAGGGTATCGTTATTTCGGCCATGCAGTACTAGCTCTGTCCAGTTGAGAAAACAGACCCATTTTAGAAACGCAAGCGTTTTTGTTCGGTATGGTCAAACAACTATGGACAAATAACCTGTGATCGCCATACCCCCTCTTATACCGATTCTCTAAACTCCGACTACACATCCTGCCCCATAGCCCCCTTGCTCCTATCACTCTCCGAACCGATCTGTAGCGCTATCTCAAAGTGACGGTATTAATCACCACTTTGGCACTGAACAAATCCAGAAACAGATGTGGTTTGCCATCAGTCCTCAAACGTCAGTCTTAAAAACCCTGTTCAGATTTTTGTAACTCCTGATTCATAACAATGAAATTTCCTCTTTGGCAATATCTCAAGCAACCCCTATGGGATCGCGATCGCCCATCGATTCTTAACCCGGTCAAATACTGGTGGCACTATCGCCGCAGTCAACTCAATCGCTGCTGGCAAAATGCCTTTTTAGAACAGTGCTGGGACACCAACTACAAAACCTTTGTGACGCGCTATCACGATTTTTGCGATCGCGATCCCTTAGAAGAAGACCCTCGCTGGCTGGCCGAGCGCTGCTGGCAGTCAGATATCAACTTTCGTCCTTACGAGCATCCCGAGAACCCAAGTTCAGGACCGGAATACCAATGACTTTGCCCTCTGATGATAGGGACTCCTCCTGGCGATGTTCAGATGCGGCAGAGCGCGATGGCTCTGGAAACCATGCGATCGCCCCTTTGATCCAGCATGATTGTGGACAGATGCAAAGTGGGCAAGATCGTGGACAAAGTCGGAAAAGTCTACTTGGTGGGGGCTGGCCCTGGAGCAGTGGAGTTGCTGACGGTAAAAGCGCATCAGTTGCTCACTGAGGCTGAGGTTTTGGTGCATGATGCCCTGGTGAATGAACAATTATTGACCTTGGTGCCCGCTGACTGTGATTGCCATGCCGTGGGCAAACGCGGCGGACAAGCGAGTTGGGCTCAGGCTGACATTGACCAACTGTTAGTGACTCTGTGTCAGCAGGGTAAGCAGGTGGTGCGGTTGAAGAGCGGTGATCCGTTCATTTTTGGCCGCACCACCTCCGAAATTCAGGCCCTCAAAGCAGCCGGATGCGATTTTGCCGTGGTGCCGGGCTTGTCGTCAGCCACCGTCGCCCCCCTGATGGCAGGCATTCCCCTGACGGATCCGGTGCTCAGCAGTCAGTTCACCGTGCTCACAGCCCACGATTTAGAACCCCACAATTGGGATGCCCTCGCCAAACTATCGGTATTAGTCATTCTCATGGGGGGACGCAATTTAGGCGAGATTTGCGATCGCCTCATCCGCCACGGCAAACGTCCCGAAACGCCGGTGTCGATTATTCGCTGGGCCAGCCAACCTCAACAGCAAATTTGGGACGGCACCCTGCTGAATATTACACAGCAAACCAAGGGGCAAAAATTATCGCCCTGCGTCATTGTGATTGGGGAAGTGGTGGGCCTGCGACCATATCTACAGCCTTGAGGGCGAGATGGGGGATTCTGGATTTTCGCTCTTGTTTTCCCTTTTCATGTTTTGGACATGATCATGGTGGGCAACAGAAAATGCTGATGGAGCATTGTCGGCTACAGGTCAGGCTATTTTGCCCACCCTACGAAGCGACTGGAGAAATCTGATGGAGACCGCAGTGACTTCCCCTTGGTTTGATGTGGAGGGGATGGCCGGGCGATCGCACAAGCCTCAGCAGACCGCATGGAATGTTTCTCAGTTTTCTTAGGAAAAATTGCGGATTTCTCAGGAAAGATTGCCGCTCAAATTCAGGTTTTCTATCTAATGTATTGACAACGGCCCAGATTGAGGATTGCCCCATGCTCATCGCCAGATTAACCCTGAGTGGATTAACCCTATTGGCCACGTTGTTGGTGACTGCCTGCACGTCTCCCTCTGCGGCCCCACCAGAAACTGAATCCCCCGCGAGAGAAGCCGTTGAGCCCGCAGCTGACGAGCCCACTCCAGCAACTGAACCAGCAGCTACCGAGCCCGCCGCCAATCCGACTGAAGCTGCTCCATCCACAGTTACTCGCACGGGGGCCTTTGCCTCCGCCGAACACGAGACCACAGGCAATGTCACATTGACTAGCGATAATGGCCAACAGACGCTGGTTTTTGATAATGCCTTTGCGACCTCAAATGGCCCAGACTTGGTGGTGGTGTTACACCGCTCAGCTAACGTCATTGCCGAGAGCGAACCGCCAGCGTATCCCCTCAATGAAGCGGATTATGTGGTGGTGGCCCCGCTGGCCGCAACCACTGGCACCCAGGAATATGTTGTACCGACAGAAATCGATCTCAATACCTTTGAGTCGGTCGCTATTTGGTGTCAAGCGTTCAACGCTACCTTTGGGGCGGCCCCACTACAATAGGCTGAAAACAATGGGGTTGACTATAACCATCAATTTACAAATTGATGGCCATCACGACTTTTAAGCAGTTCCGCTAACTACGTTAGTGAGCTCTAGGGCCTGTCATCAGGTCGCGGTCAAATCCTTTCAGCAAAGAAACGACAGCCCCTAGCCCTCAAAGGGTGACAACCCACGGCCCACCCATACACAGCGATAGTTTGGGAGAAT
>CAZLYS010000358.1:0-5543 GCA_964563415.1 uncultured Halomicronema sp. | reverse complement strand
AAGCGGTGATCGCGGTCCTCAAAACCTATCAACCCCTGAGTTTGACGGCAGCAGTACCGGTAGCAGCTCCGGCCAGTTGGCGAATTATCAGTACGCAAGTTGATGCTAGTGTGTGCTTGGTGGAACCCGTGGTGATGGAGGCGATCAGCCAATGGTATGACCACTTTGACGCAGTGGATGATGCTACTGTCATCCAACTGCTACGAGCCTGCCGCACCTGACAGTGCTGGTAATAACTCACAGACCTTTTGCGCTGTGGCCGGAGCTAACAAAACACCGTTGCGATAGTGCCCAGTCGCCAAAATGCCGTTGCGCCATCCTTGAATGGGTTGAATGACGGGGGCCGCTTGGCCTTGAGGACGCGGACGTAGGCCATACCAAGTCGAGACAATTTCCCCTGATTGGAGGGCTGGACAATACTCAAGGGCGACTTGCCAAACGGCCTCTAGGGCGGCTGGCTCGGGCAACGGCGATCGCTCACCTTCTGGCGGAAACTCGACTGTGGCGGCCACGCCGTAAACGCGATCACCCATGGGCACTAGATGTACATCATCACCATTAATGACCGGCTGAAAAGCCTCATCTCCCAACACTTTTGGCACTTTTATGCGGAGTCCCTGACCCAGCACGGGCATGAGGGAGATGGTCTGTCCCAGGTACTCGGTGAGCAGTTTGCTGCCTAAACCAGCAGTGATGATAACCCAATCGGCAGGGTAGGTTTGACCAGCGGTGTGGACTGCGAGCAGGCGATCGCCCTGATGCTCGAACCCCATGGCCGCTGTGTCTGTATGCAATATTGCCCCTTGGAGTTGGGCGGCTTGAATCAGAGTGTGAGTCAAGGCCGATGGAGTAATTTGAAAATCTTGTGGTGAGTAGATGCCTGCAGTGACCTGATCGGTATGGAGATGGGGGCAGGCTGCAGCGACTTGTTCGGGAGACCAAATTTCTAACGGCCAGCCCTGGCGCTGACGAATGGTTTGTAAAGACTGCCAGCGAGGCAGCATGGCCTCATCAAAACACAGACTGAGAATGCCTTGGCGGTTATAGGGTACTGATTGCCCAGTGATGGCTGCCAATTCGGGTAAGAGTGTGGCATAGCGGTGCAGGCTGGCTTCGCGTAAGCGCCAGTTGCGGCCTTTGACTTTGTGACTAATGACGCCCATCGCAATGCCCAGAGCCGCACCGGTAGCCCCTTGGGCCGGTTGCTGCGCTTCTAAAACCGTGACAGTGTATTGGGGGTAACGACTGAGCTCATAGGCGATCGCTGCGCCGACCACCCCACAGCCAATGATGACAACTTGGGGCATCAGCGCCTAAGCTGCCTCTTTAGGAATCAAGCCGATAAAGGCATCAAAGTCGTCGAGAACGGCGCGATACTCTCGGCCAGCTGCGATTTGGTTGTATTCTGCGGCAGCAGCGTCTAATTTTTCGAGATGTGTCCCAATTTCATCGGCGTAGTATTGGGCCTGCTCAGCATCCTGTGGCAGCAGGCGAACTGCCACCCGGTCTAGACCGACCCGCAGTTCGCCCATGGGGCCGTGAATGAAGGAACTGATGTCAACCCAATCCTTGCTTTGGATGTAGTCTTCCAACTCTGGAAAGCGATCGCGAAGTTCGATCACTCGGGGGGCAAAGATTTCTAGTTGCGCAATTTGCTCGGCCGAGTAGGTCGTTGGCTGGGTGACCTCGGCGCCACCGCAACCGATTATACCTGTGGCTATCACAGCAAGAACCAGACTGAGTACGGCTCGCCAACGAGGCCATTTCATTGTGCTAAACATCTTCATGGTACATCCTGCATAAACCGGTTGGAGCGTCGGTAGACGCGCCCTTATTTTACTGCTTCTCGGATGTCTTGGCTGACCGCCTCGTGGTTAACCACGCTAGCAAAACCGGTCCTCCCGGAAGAACAAGTAGCGCCGTGTTTCAATGGGAAGCCGTGTTTCAATGAAAACTAGAAGGAAAATGAGTGAACGTCAGCATGTTGCCCAAAGAAGATCTGCTCAAGTCAGTGGAAAATCCAGCAACGTTAACTCGGGTGCTGGACTTGGCAGATCAGGCGATTCGCACTTGGGAAATTGTTTATACCGACTTTTTATCGCCGCCTGAGTTAGTGGAGGCTCAAGAAATCTTTCAACGCCTCACAGAAGTACATCTGAGTACAGGGGGGGGATATCCCCAAGCCGAACGGCAGCGCGCCGCGATCGCCCGCACCGATCTGCCACTAGAGGAAACGGAAATTCCACTAGCACTGTTAGATATATCAGGTAACTTTCTGTTTGATACGGCAACTCATCGAGACTTTTTAGGCGCATTACTGGGTACTGGGCTGGTCCGCGATAAGGTGGGCGACATTATTGTGTTGGGTGAACGCGGGGCCCAGGCAATTGTGGTACCTGAACTGGTGGAATTTTTAGAAATGAGCTTGATTCAGGTGCGATCGGTGCCCGTCAAAACGCGACAAATTGACTGGAGTGAGCTGCGCGTTCGACAGCCGAAAAAGAAGGAATTAACCACGGTGGAGGCTTCTCTGCGACTGGATGCGGTCGCCTCAGCAGGCTTTGGCATGTCGCGCAACAAGATGGTGGATTTGATCAGTACGGGCGACGTCCGAATTAACTGGAAATCAGCTAAGCAGGCTAGCCAAACCCTGAAGGCGGGTGATTTAGTCGCCATTCGCGGCAAGGGTCGACTCGAAATTGGCGACATCGCCATCACGAAAAAGGAACGCTATCGCATCAGCCTGACGCGCTATATCTAGGGGAATATCTGGATCTGCGATCGCCGATGATGAGTTTGGGCTCAAGCTCAAGCCCCATTTTGCTCAGCCATAGACGCGCTAGCGGGATCTCCGTAGCAGCTTAATCAACTTCTAGATTGAGCTGATAATCAATGCGGCCCACCCCAGACATTTGCTGACTAATGGCCAGGCTCGGGCTATCGAACTGCAACCGCACTCCCGCACTATGAGGAAAATAGGCGCCTTTGATGGCGATCGCGGTAGTGTTGCGCTCAGTTAAATAAGGTGCAATGTCTAGCTGCGTGATGTCTTTCGTTAATTCGGCGACGTGATCGCCATTGATGATAATGTCGCCCGATAACTCAGCTGATGTCTCAATGGTCAGGAGATGCGGTTCCGACAGGTCAGCCCGAGCAACAGTGACTGTGTTGGTTTGTCGTTGTGAAGAGGTTGATACTTGCGACATGATCGCTTCATTCAAAAAGGCTTGTGATAAGGCTGCATCTAGTGTCTCTAGCCACGGACTCTGACGCAAAAACGAAATGTGGGCAATGGATGACGGCATCATGGTCATTTGCAGTCCCAACGCCGCGCCCACAGCCCATAACCAACGATAGCGATGACGTTCCATTACCCACCTCCGATTGATCATGTTAGGGGCTATTGACCCGACTAGCGCCGTAACTGTTCCGCTGGGTTATGCACCGCGATCGGCCTGGCGACGGTGGGGCCAATGACCGGCAATGTCGATTCTGATTAATGGTATGGAGGACTCAGCACGACTAGCGCTGGATAATGCTAGGTTGCTATTCGCGCAAACTAGGACGCTTAATCACTGCCGCGATCGCCCTAGCCATCGTTTAGGAGGCCAGGGCGATCGCGGCAGTGATTAAGCGAATTTTGAGCCCGACTTTGGGAGATCACTGAGCAGCTTTGGGGGCGCTGCCCGCTTCTGCGTCGAGGTTGACGCTAGATAATTTCGAAATACGTAGTCCATGGGACACTTATGGGGTTACCAAACGCGATAATTTAGCCAGCGATTGGGTTGTGGTGTGTTTCGGTAAGGAGTTAGGGGCAGTGGTGTTAGGAGACAGTCTCAGAAACCGGTTCTCAGGTCGACCTTGGGGGGTACCGGCGATTTTTGGTGCCGGTTTGGCATCAGGGATTGCTGCAACCTTGGCGATTGGGACTTTACGGCCAACTGCGATCGCGATGTGGTCGCAAAGGCCGCCGACGGTAGAGCCAGCAAGTGACGACATTGCGAGTACAGATGATGCAGCTGCATTGCTAGAGGCAGCCTCTACTGTTGACTTAGCACCTTACTTCGCTGATACCGAGGCGGTGCGGTTAACCCGTGAACGTTTAGAAAAGGAAGCGATCGCCGATGCTAACCTGGCGCGTTCTAAAGAATTAGCTGTGCAAGGCATTGGGGCTCGTGATGCGGGCCGGGAAGACGACGAAGAAACCCTGGCAGAATTGCAGGAGCAAGAATTTCTCTGGCAAGCAGCGATTCGCCAACTTGATCAGATTCCGGAATCGTCGAGTTTGGCCGAGGTAGCTGCTGCCAAACGCGAAGACTACATGGCCATTTTGGAGCCAGTTCAGGAAGATATTAATGAACTGAGATCGGGCTTTTTGGCTGACATTGCGGAAGCGACAGGGCGTCCCCACGCCATTCGCATTACGATTTGCCACATTACGGGGCCCTGTTTTGACTACAAAGGCGACCAGCCTCCCGCGAGCCCCGCGAGCTTAATCAAACTGCCGGTTGCCGTCGTTTTAATGAAAAAGGCGACGGATGAAGATATCGACATTGGCGACCCGATGTATATTGATGCCCACAACTGGACAGAGAATGCCAACGGAGCCAAGATTTACATCAAGCATACGTACCCCATCCGTGAGGTGATGGTGCGGATGATCAAAGAAAGCAACAACATCGCAACTAACCAACTGCTCGATTATCTCGGTTGGGAGTATATGGCTCAGGCTCTGCAAGACATGGGTTACGAGCAGACTAAAATTCGGACAAAATTAATTGGCGATCGCACGGCTCCGACGCGCAACCGCGCCGTTGGTCGTAATGTGATGACCTCTAACGAAGTCACTGAAATGATGCGGCAAGTCTATACCTTTGAAGGCCCTGGTGCCGACGAGATTCTCGACGCGATGGTGGGCCAGTACGATTGGGAATTTGGCTACACTGCCGTCAGCCAACTGCGGAATAAGCGCGTCGCTTGGATTGGTGAAAAAACGGGGCAGAACTCAAAAGTCATTGGGAGTTCGACCGCAGTCAAAATTGATGATGAACGCTACATGCTGACGGTCACCATCGACAATAGTGCTAATCAGAGGATGTTGCGTCAGGTGATTGGCGATGTCATTCAACATGTGTTAGATGAGGGCCATCTGGTCTCTGTAGCCCGGTAAAAGAGATATCAGCTCAAATCAGCCTGACGTTGCCGACGATCACAGTCTCTCGATTGCTTGAGTCCACATTGATGTGCTCAAGCTCGTCAGCGATCGCCAGAGTTTCTTGTTTGGGATCTGGTGAGCAATGTAACCGAGGGTGCGTTTCTCACATCCGTAGAGTCCCTCTAGAATATTGACAAAATCGGTTCTTTTTATGAAATCGTTGCTATCATCATTGGCGCTTCTACCTATTCGTTCCCGATAAATTTGTTGAAGTCGAATTTACGTGTGCGATGCTCAGGATTGATCAGGGTGATAATCCTGATTTCTGGCTCTACAACAGTTGCAACAGCATGGTTAACGCTACCGCCAATTTATCTGCTGACAGCCT
>CAZLYS010000357.1:0-5554 GCA_964563415.1 uncultured Halomicronema sp. | reverse complement strand
GGGATCACATCATGGATGCTGTCGGGAATGTTCAGGCGGTGCTTCAGTTCCTCGATCGCTCTAATCAGCAAGTCCACCTTCTCATCCTCAGTGGTGCCGCCCAGATTCAAGTGATCCGCGATGCGGGCGTATCGGTACTTAGCATTGGGGTATTTGTACTGCGGGAAAATGGCCTGCTTAAAGGGGGCATCCGTGGCGTTATAGCGGATGACGTGGGAGATCAGTAGGGCATTCGCCAGACCATGGGGCACGTGGAACGTGGACCCCAGCTTGTGGGCTAATGAGTGACAGACCCCGAGGAAAGCATTGGCAAAGGCCATGCCCGCCATCGTCGCCGCATAGTGGACTTTTTCGCGTGCCTTGGGATCGTTGGCCCCGTTTTCGTAGGCGCTGGGTAGGTATTTGAAGAGCAGGCGAATGGCTTCTAAGGCATGACCGTTGGTGAAGTCTGACGCCAACACCGAGACATAGGCCTCGATCGCGTGGGTCAACGCATCCAACCCGCCATAAGCAGTCAGCGCCTTGGGCATATTCAGCACTAGTTCTGGATCAACGATCGCGATGTGGGGGGTCAGAGCATAGTCCGCGAGGGGATATTTCATACCCGTGCGGTTGTCCGTCACTACCGCAAAGGGCGTCACTTCCGACCCCGTACCCGATGTCGTGGGAATCGCCACTAGCATGGCCTTATTGCCTAATGGTGGCAGCTCGTACACCCGCTTGCGGATATCCATAAAGCGCATCGCCAGACTCTCAAAGTCGGTGTCGGGTTGCTCGTACATCAGCCACATGATCTTGGCCGCATCCATGGGCGAGCCGCCGCCGATGGGGATAATCACATCCGGCTCAAACTTGTTCATCAAGTCCACCCCGCGCATCACCGTATCCAACGAAGGATCCGGCTCCACATCGTAGAACACCTCGTACTTGAGCCCCATTTCTTCGAGCACCTGGGTGACGCGATCGCACATGCCCAGGTCAAACAGCGGCTTGTCCGTCACGATAAAGGCCCGCTTGCGATCTTGAATATCCCTCAGAGCCACGGGTAGACAACCAAACTTGAAGTACACCTTGGGCGGAATGCGGAACCACAGCATGTTTTCCCGCCGTTCCGTCACCGTCTTGATGTTCAACAGGTGTTGGGGACCGACGTTGCCGGAAACGGAGTTGCCGCCCCAAGAACCGCAGCCCAGCGTTAAGGACGGATCTAGTTTGAAGTTGTATAGATCCCCAATCGCCCCTTGAGAAGACGGCGTGTTGATCAGCACCCGCGCTGTCGACATTTGCTCTTCAAAATGATGAATGTGCTCATGCTGAGCCGGATTCGTATACAGCACGGAGGTGTGGCCCATGCCGCCAAACCGTACCAGTTCCGCTGCCATGCCCACCGCGTGACCAAAGTCTGGAGCCCGATACATCGCCAGAATCGGGGACAGCTTTTCATAGGCAAAGGGTTCTTCGGTGTTAATGTCGGTCACTTCGCCAATCAACACGCGAGTGCCTTCGGGCACCTCGATCCCGGCCAACTCTGCCAGTTGACTGGTGGATTGGCCGACGATCGCCGCATTCAGTCGCCCGTTATGCAAAATGATCTGGCGAACCTTTTCCTTTTCTTCGTCATTGAGCAGGTACGCGCCGCGCTCGGCAAACTCCGCCCGCACTTCGTCATACACATCATCCACGACGATAACGGACTGCTCGCTGGCACAAATCATGCCGTTGTCAAAGGTCTTGGAAATCAGGATGGAGTTGACCGCCATCTTGAGGTGGGCAGAACTGTCGATCACCGCTGGGGTGTTGCCCGCACCGACGCCCAACGAGGGATTCCCGGAGGAGTAGGCCGCCTTCACCATGCCCGGGCCGCCCGTTGCCAAGATCAGCTTAATGTCGGGATGGCTCATCAAAGCCTGGGACAGCTCTACCGTGGGTTCGTCGATCCAGCCAATGATGTCTTCGGGAGCACCCGCAGCCACTGCGGCATCCCGCACAATTTTCGCCGCTTCTGTGGTGCAGCCTTTAGCACGGGGGTGGGGGGAAAAGATGATGCCGTTGCGGGTCTTCAACGCTAGCAGCGCTTTGAACACAGCGGTCGAAGTCGGGTTGGTGGTGGGCACGATCCCCGCGAGAATGCCCACGGGTTCAGCAATTTTCTGCAAGCCGTAACCGGGCTCGTTTTCGATGATGCCGCAGGTCTTTTCTTCTTTGTACTTGTTGTAGACCATCTCAGAGGCAAAGTGATTTTTGATCACCTTGTCTTCAATGATCCCCATGCGGGTTTCTTGCACGGCCTGTTTGGCCAAGGGAATCCGCTTGGTATTCGCAGCAAGAGCCGCCTGATGAAAGATGCGATCGACCTGTTCTTGGGTGAAATTGGCGTACCTGGCTTGGGCGGCTTTGACGCGGTCAATCAGTGCTTCGAGGGTGTCTAGGGTATTAACGGTCATGAACTGACCTCCGAATGGGTGAGCTTGGATCAAATCGTTCAGAACTTTGCGGGGGCCGTAATTGCCTCAGGTTGCAGTCATATCAAGTGCAATTACGGGGCTGCTCCCCACCGAGGCGAGATCTTTCAGGCGTACGAGCGTCTTCTACGAAACTTGTTGGGAGCCAGGTTGAACTCAAAAAAACGTGGCGAAGTCAACAGTAGAACCAACTTTGAAAACGGAAAGATGTTCCCCATTTAATGAGCAGCAAACGTGAAGCGTATCGGGAACAAAACGACTCTCTTTGTGAACGCAAATCTCAGCAATTTCTAACCACTATTAGCGAGTTTTGCCTAGCTGATCGTTGCATACTCCTAAACAGCGCAGTTACATTGCAATTGGCCTAACCCTAACGTGGGTTGTTGACAGTTCACCCTAGCCTTTAGATAAAGATCAATATTCGTCGACAAAGGTTTATTGTGAACGCTTTGGCATTGGCTGCTGGAGGGCAAACGCTTAGCGGAATGTTACGCATCTATCCCAACAATGCGGAAGCGCGTCACCATTGTTAAAGTGCAACCTTATCAAGGTTGCGGGCGATCGCAACGCATCTGTTTGCAAAGGAGACTTAATTCATGGGTAAAGCTAAAAAAGCGACCGCTACGGCTGAAGTCAGTGCATTGCCAATCAATATCGGGATTGACGAAAGCGATCGGCAAGAAATTGCCGCCGGACTTTCTAAGCTACTCGCGGATACCTATACCCTTTATCTCAAAACGCATAACTTTCACTGGAATGTCACTGGTCCGATGTTCCAAACGCTGCACCTAATGTTTGAAGGCCAGTACACCGAGTTAGCCTTGGCGGTGGATATGATTGCTGAACGCATCCGCGCGTTAGGCATGCCCGCCCCCGGGACCTACAAAGAGTTTGCCAAACTGTCTTCAATCAATGAAGAAGAGGGCGTACCCACTGCTGAAGACATGATTAAAAAGCTTGTGGAAGGCCAAGAGGCCGTGGCTCGTACTGCTCGTTCGATCTTTCCCGTGGTGGATAAGGCGAATGACGAACCGACAGCTGATTTGCTCACCCAGCGTCTGCAAATTCATGAAAAAACTGCCTGGATGCTGAGAAGCCTCCTGGCAAAATAGCCTGACGATAACTTAGAGGCTTTGGACATCGTTATGGGTGCCCAGAGCCTCTAAATAAATCAATCGCTGATGTCTAGGCAATTGCCGCGATCGCTTGCGCTAAGCGCGAAACTGCTGTTTGCACCTCATCAGCAGTGACAATTAGGGGGGGCACCAACCGCACCACGCCTGGTCCCGCAGGAACGACGAGTAATCCCTGGGCCATTGCAGCCTTCACAATATCGAGGGATTTCACGGGCGCGTCAGCATTCAACACCAGACCGTTAATCAGACCCCAGCCCCGCACGCCAGAGAATAAGTGGGGATATTTCTCCGCGATCGCACCCAACCCTTTTCTCAACTCTTCGCCGCGGGCTTGCGCATTCTCAATCAGGCGATCTTGCGTCAGGGTTTGACACACTGCCAGTGCCACGCCGCAAACAAAGGGGTTGCCGCCAAACGTGCTGGCATGATCGCCTGGCTCAAATACATCACAGGAGGCTTTGCACACCATCGCCCCGATGGGAATACCGCCGCCCAGCCCCTTAGCCAGGGTAAAGATATCCGGCTCAATATCGAGATTTTCGTAGCCCCAGAGCTTGCCCGTCCGCCCCACGCCGACCTGCACTTCGTCCAAAATCAGCAAAATGCCCGTCTCGTCGCAAAGCTGACGCACCTGCTGAAAATATTCGCGATCGCCGGGATTCACCCCCCCCTCGCCCTGTAGTGGCTCTAGCAAAATTGCGGCCACTTGGGGGGCATCTCGATCCAAATCAGCGATGGCTGTCTTCAGCGCCGCAAAATCGTTGTAGGGCACGTAGTGAAATCCCGGTACCAACGGATTGAAATTCTTTTGATATTTGGGTTGGCCGGTGGCGGTCACCGTGGCCAGAGTCCGGCCGTGAAAACTGGCATTGGCGGTCAGAATGACCGGATTCTCGATCTCCCGCTTCACATGGGCATACTTGCGCGCTAGTTTGATCGCTGCTTCGTTCGCTTCGGCCCCAGAGTTACAGAAGAAGGCTTTGTCCCCACAGGAGTGCTGGGTCAGCCAGTGGGCGAGCTTGCCCTGCTCTGGAATGTAATAGAGGTTAGAAACGTGATGCAGCTTTTGAATTTGCTGAGTGACGGCCTCCACCATGACGGGGTGGCCGTGGCCGAGGGTACAAGTGGCAATGCCCGCCACAAAATCCAAATACTCATGCTCGTCGGTATCCCAAACGCGACATCCTTGTCCACGGTCCAAAGCCAGGGGAAAGCGCCCGTAGGTTTTCATGACAGACCGATCAAAGGTGACGGCATCAAAGGCGCGATCGTTCACTTTGGGGGATGTCAGGGCTTTCAGCGAATTCCGGACTTTGGTGGCTAGGCTCACAACAGATTCCTCAATGTCAGGTGGGACGGTCTTTACGAAGTGAGATCGCGATCGCCCCAACAAAAATTCTTATGATAGCTTAGCCCCTTTCCTAACCTGAGACATCTACGGTTGGATGAGTCATGAAAGCTTGTATTTCAACCTAGAGGCTTGATGACGTGGGAGCTGTGTGACGGTTTCCACTTATCCATGAGGCGCTAAAACCGTTGGAAAGCCGTGACCGTGAGCTCAAATAAGGTTAGCTGCTATCAGAATTTGCCCATCAGAGGAAAACTATCTAAATCGCCCCAACTCACTGCCCAGCAGGACTTTCACTGCTGCACTCTAGCCTGTCTCAGGATGAAGGCAGAATAGCTTGATCGCTGAAGAGAAGAGAACGATACAACCTTGTGTATCGGTGCGTATCGGTTGTTTTTCGTCTGGAATGGCCCATTAACCAACAAACTTAGCCAGTCGAGACTTTATTGGTAAGGTCAGGCAGTTTCGATTGTCCTAGTGTCTACAGTTTGGTCCGTCAAAGCAGACTTTTTCAATTGCTGAAATCGTATGTCCTCAATGCACATTTTGTTCCACTTATCAAGCAGCATTAAGCGTAGCAAATTAGTAAGGCTGAAGTATAATATTTC
>CAZLYS010000356.1:0-5557 GCA_964563415.1 uncultured Halomicronema sp. | reverse complement strand
GCACGCTCCTCTTAGGAGCCTGGGGCATCTGGTCGGCAATGCGTGATAGTGTTCAACGTGCCCAGCAAATGCATCAGATTCCGTGTGCTGAGTGCCAGTATTTTTCTGGCAGTTACTTGTTGAAGTGCCCGTTACATCCCAAAGAGGCCCTTTCAGAAGCTGCTATCGGCTGCCGCGATTTTGAATCAAGCCAAGTGGAATGGCCTCTACCTAGGACTTAAAACTCAGGGATACTGCTTTTTTCGGTCGGTATTAGCCTTTAGTATGGGCTGCAGTATTGAGTTTCGATCGCCCATGCTAGTTAGAAATTTGAACGATTGTGAGATGTTCATCGCGGGTGACAATACCCAGCTGCGAGAACTCCTGCATCCAGACAAGCAACCTCTAGCACTCCGCTATAGTTTGGCTCATGCAGTGGTGCCCGCGGGTCAAACTTCAGTCGATCATTCACTGGCCACCTCAGAGGTTTACTACATCCTCAGCGGCCAGGGGGCGATGCACATCAATCAAGAAGTGAAGGCTGTGGGACCGGGCGATGCCATCTACATTCCCCCTGAGGCACGGCAATACATCCAAAACACGGGTTCAGAACCGCTGGTGTTCATCTGTATCGTCGATCCCGCATGGCAGGCCACAGATGAGACAGTGTATGTAGACTAGGTCGATCACTCTTCGATGAAGGGTAAGTTTTGCCCGATCACCGCTTGAATCGTACTCATTTGATGCCGGTCTAGTTGCTGAGCAAGGCCAGTGAGCACTCGGCGGACCATTTCAGGGCCGCCATAAATCCAACCGGTGTAAACCTGCAAAAGGGTCGCTCCTGCATTGAGTTTTTCCCAAGCATCTCGGGCGGTAAAAATGCCCCCTACGCCGACAATCGGCATCTGGCCCTGACTTTTTTGGTAAAGGAATCGGATCACTTCGGTTGATCGCTTTTGCAGTGGCGCACCACTGAGACCACCGGGTTCTTCTGTGACCCGATTACCCGTTTGCAAAATGCGATCGGTTTTTAAGCCCGATCGCTGAATCGTCGTATTGGTGGCGATGATGCCTGACAACTTGTGGTCATGGGCCAGCGACAGCACTTCAGAAATTGCCTCCCAATCTAAATCCGGGGCAATTTTCACAAGCAATGGTTTAGCTTCAGTGTTTTCGGCTTGCAAAGCAGCCAAAATCGGGCCGAGATTTTCACTAGCCTGGAGCGATCTCAGTCCTGGTGTATTAGGTGAGGAGACATTCACCACAAAATAATCGCCCAGCTCTTGCAGCAACCTAAAACTTTGCACATAATCGTTCACCGCCTGATCTAAAGGCGTCACTTTAGATTTGCCTAAATTAATGCCAATCGGCACCTGGGAGGGCTGATGCTGCCAATAATGTCGTAGCCGTGCAGCTAATTGCATCGCGCCTTCGTTGTTAAACCCCATGCGATTAATCGCAGCGCGATCGCGGGGCAGGCGAAATAAACGCGGCTTGGGATTCCCCGGCTGAGCTTGGTACGTGACAGTACCGAGTTCGGCATAACCAAACCCCATCGTGGACCAAGCTTGCGCGGCTACACCATCTTTGTCAAAACCAGCAGCTAAACCCATCGGATTCGCAAAGGAAAGCCCCCATACCGATTGCGCTAATCTGGCATCTTGGTATTGACAGCGATGAGAAAGCCAGCCTTGCAACTGACGATAGACCTGCGTCGAAATTTGATTACTAGCGCCCTCCGGAGTCGCTACATTTTTGAGCAGTTCTAACGTGCGCTGGTGCAACCATTCTGGATCTACTTGAATGCCATAGAACAGTAGCGGTCGCATGCCCTGCTGATACCAATCGACCATTATCTATCCCCTATGGGCTGAATAAGCGACATCATTGTGAGACGTAGCAGAACTGCTCTTAGCGCTGCCAAGCTGTCATCTCACTCAATCACAGCCATAGCATATCTTCACTCCACCTCCTCAAGTTTGAGTTTGAAGTCTCTTAACAGGCTCGTATTGGGTTCACAGTAGTAAGTTCTAATAGACAAGAGACATACAGGGTAGAATACAAACCTCTATGAAGGAGAGATAATTCCGCCATCTGATATCCCCCATCTCCCTAGTTCATCCTACTAATGGCCTTTCCGTACTGGATTCATCAGATTGAGTAACTGAGTAGCATGGATGGCAGATCACACTTGATCTGGATTTTATGCTAGCCAGCATTCAGACATTTTGATGTATCGGGATTATGCGTAAACAGTCGAAAGGAGCAATCGAGTGTGTGGTGAAATCCGCCGCTCAAAACCGGTTGTCTGGGAATTTGTGATTACCAGCATAGACTCGCTAAATTTCAGATACCCTTAAATCGTGCATCTCATCGCAAAGGCCTTTCAGATTTACCTGAATGCTTCTATCAAATAATTTTAGATTACCTACACGTCTTGGCTAACTTGACATTGACCTGCCCGACCTCAAAGTTGCCAGCTTTCAGCCAGCAATCCATCCGAAAACCACAGTAAAGTCATGGTTTCGACTCTCCCTAGTCCCAATCCTGAAAGACGTTTAGCCGCTTTAGCCAGAATTCTAAAGCTACTGCGAGAGACTGAAGATCTAGATCGCCTAGTTTCTTCTCTATTGGAGAATCTCAAAGAAGAACTCCACTATTCTCTTCTGTGGTTCGGTTTATACGAACGGGTACAACACCAGGTTGTCAGCCAAGGTTTTTTGGCCCCCAAACCCCCATGACCCTTTAAAGACCCGCTTTTCATTAGCACCTGGGGACTTGATGGAGCAGGTGGTGATCCAACAGCGACCGCTCATCATTAATGATCTACGCGTCGAGCCCAGGATCGCCGCTTGGAATGACATGGCCCAGCAGTTCGCGATTCAGGGTGCGCTGATTTTTCCGGTGCGACGCCGTGATATTTGCTATGGCCTGCTCATTATGGGCTCCGACCAGTGGGGGCAAGGCATTAGCAACAGCGATCGCACATTCATTTCAACCATCTGTAGTGCATTGGCTGACGTCTTGCACAAGCGCGAGCAAACCTTACAAACTCAGCAACGCAAAGATCCTGGGGTCGCCTTAGCGAGCTTGATTGACCAATTACAAACGAGCGACGAGCAAGACGTCCAACTCACAAAAATTGCCCAATCCCTTGCCGGGTTTATTAATCCTGATCGAGTGCGCGTTTTTTGGCTCGATCCCGACAAGTTTATCTTTTGGGAAAGACTCACCCTACGCACCCGACAAACTCGCACGCCGAAATGCTATTCAGCAGATGCACCCGGGCTAACCCTGCCCGTGAGCGAAGTTCGAGGCGTTTACCAAATTCTGAGTAAGCAGCAGCCACTGGTCATCGGCGAAGCCCAGAGCGCTAATGCGGTTACCGTACCAGACCGGTTTTTACAACTGCTGAAAGCTGATGCCTTTATGGTGGTGCCGATTTTTGAACGGGAGACCTTACTCGGCTTCATCAGCGTTGAAAGTACCCATCCTCGAGTATGGTCAGAAGCCAGTCGCAATTACCTGAAAACGGTCACCAACTTAGCGGGATTAATGATGCCAACCCTCTCAGTGGCAGCAGTCCAACAACAATCAGAACATGAGGTGCAACTGCTCACAGGGGTTGTCCGCAGTATTCAAAGTGAATCTGATTGGCATAATACTTTGAAGATGTGTGGAGATAATCTTTGTGAAGCGTTAGAGGCACAACAGTTTTTGGTCTTGTTGCACGATGCTGAGCATGACGGTTATCAGGTGGTCTTTCAAAAGCGAGCCCCGACCCGTAAACGCCTCTCGATGTCTTGGCCAGCGCTGGATGAAGTCGATTGGCAGATGCTGGAAGATAGCCAAGGGGCGATCGCCATTAATGATTTGACCAACGATCTCAAACTGCTGGCTTGGCGGGAGAACTTTGAAACGTTAGGTCTGCAGAGCATATTGGCCTGCAACATTACCCCCGGTAATGCTCCAGAGGGGCTTGTTTTGGTGGCGAGTCAAGCACCGCGCCAATGGTCAACCGCAGCCGGAGATCTCTTGCAACAAATTGCCCAACAAATCAGCCTCATCCTCCGGCAGTGGCAACTACAACGTCAGACTAACCAGCAGGAAGACCTCTATGGCTCTATTCAGTGGGGGCTGCGAACACTACAACAAACTTTTCAGTTGGAGCAGTTGGAAGAATCGGCCTGCCAATATCTCATTGACCTGCTAGATGCGTCTCTCGTGGTTTTGGTGAACTGGCAAGTGGGTGATCACCATGCCAAAGTCGGGCGGGTCATCTCTCACCACATCGACTTTAACGCTGATCAGGAGGCGGTGATTCCCCTCCACTCTGATGCCATTATCAGTTGGGCCCAACAGACTGACGGTCCCTTGCCTGTCACCTGGGAGGATTTTCCCCCCGAGACGCGTGAGTGGATCAAAGGTCCTCAGGATAGTAAGTTTTTATTAGTCGCCCTCAAGACTGCCGATACTCATATTCCAAACGGGGTTTGGATTGTTGCTGATCGCGGCGATCGCCGTTGGACCAATCATCAGTTCAGCTTAGTGTCAGTCTTGTCTAATCAACTAGCCTGGTCGCGACGGCATCTCAGCATTGAAACCTTGTTACTTGAACGACAAGAATCCCTGGAAGCGCTGAACTGGTATAAGCACAAGCGCCTCAATGAAGTCCATCGACAGCTCAAAGTCAATCTCAGTCGCCTGAGTGACCCGATTACCCAAGGCAAAGGCTTGACAGCCCAGCGACAGTTGCAACTCGTGCGGCAGCTCAATACCTTGACCAGCGGTGTCAGCAATGTGATTGAGCATGAGGTTTGGGAGCTGCGAAAACATCAGCAAACAACGCCCCTTATTAGCCTGCTCAATCGCCTCATGGAACGGGTCAACCCCCTCATTCAAACCCATCATCTATGGGCTAAGGTGCACAATGAAAGTAACGTTATCATTGCCGGTGACCTAGAAAAAATTGAATTAGTTCTCTATGAATTGATGGTGGCAGCCTGTCAGCGATCGCCCGAGCATGGTCGCTTAGATATTTGGTGTCGCCCCCTAGAGAACACGCTGATGGAACTCGCCATCACTGACGACGGCGACATTCCTCACCAGCTCCTTAAAGATCTCAAGCATGGCCGCCCCGAAGATATCCTGGTGCCTTCTTTACTCGATGTACCACCAGGGTTGCACTTCAGCATTTGTAAAACCCTCATGCAGCAAGTTGGCGGTGAGTTTAGCTTACAGAAACTAGAAGATGGCCGCATTATGAGTCGGGTTGTTTTAAACATTGCCCGCAAAGGCGCATAAATGACCTTGACTGAACATCAAGGTGTATGGGTTCTGCAACTGCAGTGCTCTCACAATAACGCTGGGGAAAGAGGAAATTAACTAATCGCTAGGGTCGGGCTCTCAGCAATCAACAATGACAGCCTGCTCCTCTCCGCACTCACAATACAGACAAAGTCCACAGTTCCACTGCTGAATTGAAGAAACGCATGTGCTATAGCGGTGTGCAGGTTGGTCAAGCACAGTAGCAACCGTGAGTGAACCAGTTTCGGACGTCTTGCAAGGTGATCAAGGA
>CAZLYS010000355.1:1804-5560 GCA_964563415.1 uncultured Halomicronema sp. | reverse complement strand
TATCCCTGACGTTTGATGTGATCTAGTCTCACCCATCAGGCAATTGCCAGGAGCAGATTTGGGCGATCTTGATGTCTGCCTCCTAGACCTTGGGAATTGCCATTTTGACGTACAGGGGCTAATGTCAACATCGCACTTTGGGTTGTACATATCAGAAAAATAACCTGCTTATATGAAGATGTCTTGATTTTGCATCAAGGCTTCATAAGGCGTAAAAACAGACGAAAACATCGATATTTCAGTATTTCCACGGGTTCAAATCGAGCCATGAATGTCCGGTCTTGACCAACAAATTCACGAAGAGAGAGTTAAGAGCGATCGCATCGGCGATAGAACTTGCCGTATCACGGCAAAATGAGAACCAGCCATTAATGATTTAGGTGTATGACCTGATCCCCTAGGTGGGTGTGGTGTTTTTCGGAGTCGAGCAACGTGTCTCTGCCCCATGCCGACGTCATCCAAAGGCTGACGGACTTGTGATCGCACCGCTTAATGTCGCCCTCGTTAACCGGCCGCACAACTGATGGCTGCTGATATCGTGCCCCACGATTAATCACAGTCTTTAGACTCCCGTTAGGCCAACGACTGCTGAATCTACTATCAAGTTTGGAACTATGACTTCTAAAGCTGATCTTGAGCAATGGCTAGCAGAGTGTGACGCTGAGCTTGAACAAGGCCATGCCACTGGCGAGATTTGGCAGCAACGCAGTTTTTGCCTGGCACAGTTGGGACGCTATCCAGAAGCGATCCTGAGTTTTCAACAGGCCCTCTCTTTAGACCCTGACAACCCCAAGGTGTGGTGCAATTATGCCAGCACCCTAGCGGCAACAAGACAACTAGCCGATGCCGTTCATGCCTATGATCGGGCTTTAGACCTGGCACCTGACTATGCCAATGTTTGGCGACGCCGGGGCAAAGTGCTCTATCACCAAAAAGAATATGTTCGCGCGATCGAGAGTTATGACCATGCGCTGGTTTTAGAACCGACTGATGCTCGGGTCTGGTACGGCAAAGGATTGGCGTCTTATCAACTCGGGCAAATCCAGCAGTCCATTGAATACTTTAAAGTTGCGATCGCCAACGACCCCAACACTCCAGAGGCGTATATTTCTCTCGCCCACGCCCTAATTGACAATAACCAAAAGAGTCAAGCCTTGGCCTATCTGCAACCCTGGATCACCAAAGGGTGGCAAGATGCTCGCTTGCTACAGTGTTATGCCTATCTGTTAGACCAACGCCACGACCATGAGGAAGCCCTGCATTCTTTAGAAGAAGCCTGTGCCCTTGATCCTCGTAATGTTGACCTATGGTTTCATCGGGGCATTATGCTTACTCGCCTGAAACGATTGCCAGAAGCCCATGTGGCATTTCGTGAAATGCTCAAATGCCGCGCTGATCGCACTGATGGTTGGTTAGCGCTAGGCCTGGTACTGCGTCACTTGTCAGAACCGGAAGCCGCGATCGCCGCCTTTGATAAAGCACTCGCGCTATCCCCCAGTCATCCCTTAGCATTTTTCCACCAGGCAAGCTGTTACGCCTTGTTGGGGCGCGATGATTGGGCCGAAGAACATCTGCGCCGCGCCCTCTCACTCGATACCCAAACTTACTTACTCAAGGCCCAACAAGACCCCGCTTTACAGGGTCTGGAAACGCGACTCCTTCCAGCCGCAAAGACCGGTTGAGGATCGGATTGAACCCAGGACACAACGGCATAAGTTGGCATTCCATGTCGTTACAGGCAAGGGGGAGAGGGGGCAAGAGGGAGCAGATTTTGCAGGAGTATCGCGACTGTGACACAAAAGACGAGGGTTCTGCCCTTCATCGTGCCAGTCAAGTTCACAGCTAGACGAGTGTAAAAACGGACAGTAGGAGAACTCCTAAAAGGCCCGCAAACCCTACGTAGTAAAGAGTGGGCCAGAGCACTCGACGAATGAGTAACCCTTCACGGCCAATCAAACCGACGGTCGCTTCTGCCGCCACAATGTTAGAGACACAAATCATATTGCCAGCAGAGGCCCCAACGCACTGTAACCCTAGCACTGCCGCCGTCGACACCCCAATCTGGAGCGCTACCCCAAACTGAAACAGTGAAAACATCAGGTTGCTGACGGTGACACTACCGGCCACAAAGGAGCCCACTGCCCCCACCAGGGGCGCAAACAACGGCCAGGTTTGCCCTGCCAAACTCGACATGGTTGCGGCGAGGGTCAGGGGCATGCTCTCTAGGCCAGCGGTATTAACCCCAGAATTAATGAAAACCCGAGCCATGAGCACTGCCGCCCCTAATGCCAAGGTCGTTTTTTGAAGTAAAGGCATGGCATCGGCGATCGCTTGTCGCAAAGCAGGTGGTTTCATGCGGTGTAGAAAGAAAGTGATCGCCACGACCAATAGGAAAATTGTCGGCGGCAAATAGAGCGGTTGCGTACTGACGGTGACCTCTGTCCCCAAAATATTTGACCAGACCAAGGTGACGGATTGCAGCCAACCTCGAAAGGGCAAAAAATCCAGCCGTGACAGCATCAGCAACAAACCTAACAATACGTAGGGCAGCCACGCTTGACGCGCTGATAGACGATGAGTCGTTGGCGGCGGCGCAGCCTGATCTTCTCCTGACCATGTCTCTGGCCACTGGGCTGGTGGCGGAAAGTCCCAGGGTTCGGCAGGCACTAAAAAGCCCCGTTGTGCTGCAGGTACCACGATCGCCAACCCCACTAATCCACCGATCAAGGTCGGAAATTCGGATCCAATAAAGAAGGCAGTGAGGCCATAAGGCAAGGTAAATGCCAGTCCGGCAAAGAGGGCAAATTTCCAGATCGCTAACCCGGCTTTGATCGATCGTTCCTCCCCAAAGCCAGCCGTGATCACCATGACTAAAACGAGCGGCAAAAACGTCCCAATAATGCCGTGAAAGAGAGCTGCCCAACGACCGACGGCGAGCAAATAGTCGGCCTGGGTCAGCCCTAACTCAGTCAACTGCTGTTGCACACTCGGCACACCCGCTAAGCCCTCATCCACACCAATCAAGATCGGCGTGCCCACCGCTCCAAACGTTGACGGCGTACTTTGAATCAGCAGCGCCGCGATCACCGCTGCCATAGCCGGAAACCGGATGGCTACCAACAAGGGCACCGTAATCACTGCGGGCGTCCCAAAACCCGAGGCGCCCTCGATGAAACTCCCAAACAACCAAGCGATGATGATGACCTGTACCCGACGATCGCGCGAAATTCCTAGCAAACTTTGACGAATGGTGGCGATCGCCCCTGACTCTTGCAGGGTGTTCAGCAATAAAATGGCCCCAAAAACGATGTAGAGAATCTCCGCCGCCGCCACTAAACCTTGAATGCTGGACGCAGCGATTTCCACTAGCGGTACTTGCCACACCATGAGGGCAATCCCCACAGTGACGAAATAGGCGATCGGCATGGCTTGCCCCGCTGGCCGCCGAGCCATCACGAGTAACAAAAAAATCGTGGCGATCGGAATTAAGGCAACCAGTGAATAGAGCAGTGACTGCACAGTAACGCCTCAATCATCTAGAAAGTTCTCTCCAGTATTATCTGGGATGTTCAGCTAACGACACCCCAGCTTCTCAGAAGCGCGTTTAGAAACTGCATTCCCCAGCTTTCGTTACTGAATTCTTAATCAGCATCCAGTTTACTAAGGGTGTTTTTAATTGCGAGTTTCTCGGCATGTTGGCTCCTGTCTTGCAAGCCTTTTGGTCAGGTCTTTTCAGCGCCGCTTCGATGCCCTTGG
>CAZLYS010000355.1:0-1794 GCA_964563415.1 uncultured Halomicronema sp. | reverse complement strand
TTTTGGCGACCCTCTGGACGCATTGTCGGTTCCTTGACGGCATTTGGCGCGGGGGCACTCCTGTCAGCCACCGTTTTAGATCTGGTCGCAGATGCAGTTGAAGAAGGCCACATCATCGAGTTGGTGATTGGCTCCATGCTCGGGAGTCTGTTTTTCACGACCGTCAACCGCTTCGTCAACCAGTTTGGCGGCTTTTTGCGGAAGCCCGCCACTGCCATGGCCCATGTGCAACAACAGCAAGAGCAACAGTTTCAACAGTTTCTCAGCCATGTTAAGCGGATGGATGTCTTTCGATCGCTGCCAACCGACGATTTAAACTTCCTGACCTGCAATGCTCTGCTCAGTCACTACCCAGCGGGAACCGTGATTTATCCACCCAAGAGTACCTGCGAGAGCTTATACATTCTGCAATCGGGTGACGTGCAGCTACTCGATCCATTGCAGGATATGCAGCCATTCACCACGCTGCAATCAGGCGATAGCTTTAGCCGCATGGCCTTCTTCGCGGGTACACCCCACGGCACCAGTGCCGTTGCCACAACCGATTGTGAAGTCGCCATTGTACCCAAGGATATCTTTGAGGATTTGCTGGAAACCTCGCCAGAATTGAACACAGCAACTCAATGGATAGTACAAAGCGAAGAGGTGGCGCGTTATTTGCAAGAGCGCCATTACTTTACCCCAGCAGCGATTAAATCGTGGGTAGGGCAAGCAGTTGCTGAGATCCGGGCTAACGCCCGAATTCCGGACGCGATCGCGATCGAAAACGAAGCGGCAGAATTTCGGGCGATCGCGCGTCAGCTGCAGCGACTTCCGTTGTTTCAATATTTACCCAATGAGGACATTGAGGCGATCTCTAATCGTCTGACTTACCGCCAGTACGACCAAGGAGAAACGCTCTTTTATCAAGGGGAAACCGCTGACCGGCTCTACATTTTGCACACTGGAGGCATTGCCCTTAGTGACCCTAAAAACCCTAGCCGCAAGGTGAAGCTTTTAGAGTCTCGCGACGTCTTTGGCGGCTTCTCATTGATTACTGGCGCTCCTCACTCGGTGACCGCAGTGGCCGGAGTTTTGTCAGGCGTGTGGGAGTTACCGGCCACCGCCTTTGCTGAGTTACTCAAACAATCACCTGAATTAAGGGAGGCAGTGGAAACCCTCTTTAAACAAAAGGTTGAGGGTTACCTGCAAGAAAAACAAGGCTTTTCGCCCGAGCAGTCTAGCCAGTGGTTACAGCAAGCCTCGACGAATTTACAAACCGGGGCGGGGTTACCTGCCGTTCAGGACATGATGACAGCGATCGCAGAGCACGGCAATGCGCCCTTAGCAATTTGGCTGGGTCTCTTAATTGACGGTATCCCAGAATCGCTCATCATTGGGGCTTCGGTCGTGGCGGGCGGCGGCGTGAGCGGCACCCTCTTAGCCGGTTTGTTGATTTCCAACTATCCCGAAGCGCTCTCTAGCTCGGATGGCATGCGGCAGCAGGGCTTTCCCTTTTCGCGTATTTTGCTGCTGTGGTGCTCGGTCATGCTGGTACAAGGCATCGTTGCCGGTCTGGGCAGTTTGCTCTTAGCAGATGCGCCCATGACTGTGACGGCCTTAATCGAAGCCTTTGGCGCAGGGGCGATTTTGACCGTGTTAGCCGAGACGATGTTTCCAGAAGCGTATGAACGCCGGGGCTTTATGGTGGGGCTATCAATGTTGTGCGGTTTTCTCGTCATTATTTTGATGAAGACGATTGGATAACCGGCCGATCTTGCCCCAGAGCGGTCACGCACGTTCATATTACTAGCG
>CAZLYS010000354.1:0-5564 GCA_964563415.1 uncultured Halomicronema sp. | reverse complement strand
GTATCCGCGAGGGGATTATCCGGCGAGTCCCAATCTTCCCAACCGTCTTCAATTTCATCGAGGGTGGCTTGCACCTCGCTACCGCCCGGGGGCACATACACCGTATCGCGTGCTGAGTCGTCCCACCCTTTGTCTAAATCGTGAATAGTGGCTTCGGCTTTATCGCGATCGCGCCGTTGGCGACGGTCAAAATTTTCATCGGCTGGTCGATTGCCGCTGGCATCGGACCAGTCTTGCCAAGCACTGGGTTTACTGCGTTGCTCCCAAACTTGCCAGTCTTCTGCCGCCACGGCATTGCTGGGCGGCGGAGAATTAGGCCGAGGGCGGGGTGCATTCCGAGGAGCCTGACGGCGGTCATCGCGGTTCACAGCATCGCGGCGAAAGAAGTCTTGGGGCGATCGCACATTCCACCCTCGTCGACGCTGCTGTGAGGTGCCATCTCCTGAACGACCGGCATCGGGATGGGGCGGCACGTCTGGGCGCACGGTCCAACGTCGACGATTAGATCGATGCGCTGGTGCCAGTTTGATATCAGCGAGGGTCGCGATCATGATTGTGGTGAGGGCTCCGAGGGCGATCGCGGCCACTAGCCATACCCCCAACGGCAGCATCACTGACTGGAAGCCCAAAAAGTTCAGGGCCAGTGTTGGCGTCAGATTTTGCCAAGTCAAAATGACTAAAGCAGTGACGATCAGAATCGCAACGATGAGTTTGGGGGCTTGTTTTCCCATGGCGAGAACCTCTCCACAGCGATATCCCCTATCCTAAAACCTGAAAGTGGCTTCTCCACTGCAACCATCGCTTCAATCGCTGGCAATGCCTCCCATACCAAGCTTACTCAAAGCCTGCTAAACGGTTTAGTAGTGGTAGCGGCACTGAGCAACCAGGATGGCATCGGCTTCAACTGCATAGACAATTCGGTGTTCTTTGTTGATGCGTCGTGACCAAAACCCTGACCAGTTAAATTTCAAGGGTTCCGGATCACCAATGCCCTCATAGGGAGATCGGGCAATCTCTTTAATTAAGGTATTGATGCGCTTGAGGATTTTTTTGTCAGTCTGCTGCCAGTAGAGGTAATCTTCCCAAGCCGTTTCCGCAAAAATAATTTTCACTTTACTCGTCGATCAGATCTTGCTGACTGCCCTGACCTGCTCTTAGCTCAGCGATCGCATGACTCAGCCGCTCCGCATTCTTTTGACTGGCCAGCAGGTGAAAAGTCGCCTCATACGCGCGAAAGTCATCCAACGACATCACCACCACGGGGGCATGATGCTGTCGGGTCACGAGTAGTGGCGCACTATCCGCATTCACCTTGTCGAGATAGCTCGCTAACTCTTTACGAAACTGTGAATAGGAAACGGCATCCATGACAGTAACCTTAGGCTGTACAGATTATTGTACACTTAGTAGTCTTCGGCAGTATACAGATCCACGATGTCCTACGGAGCTTGAAGCCCTTTGAGGAACTACCAGTCCCAAGTGGCGCGAAACCAATACCAGTCTTTTTGCACAGGCTCGATGTGGTAGACATCATCACCAAAGGGACTGCCCTGGTCATTGGGCTGAAAGGCAAAGCCATGGGGGGCGGGGAAAAAGCCGTGGGCACCCGTTTGAAAATAGGTACCGCCCCGGCTGTCAGTGGCGTAGTAGGTGACGTAGTAGAGCCCCAAACGTTTGTTCAGCGGAAATTCGCTAAAGCTGTTCTCGGTCACCGGAGCATCGTTCACCTGTGCTAAAAATGCCCCTTCCGATAAGGCAAAAGCTCCGCGCATCGGCCAATTGAACGCGAGGCTAATCTGGGTGACTAAAACCATGATGGTGGTGGCGATCGCCACCCGCTTCAGAGGATATTGCCGGTGTCGGGGCTTGACAGCAGAATGAGTACGCTTTGCAGCTGATCGCTGGTTACGCCGCCATAAGATAACGGCGATCGCCCCACCCATCAGGACAAGCACGAACAAAATGCCCATGCCGAAAATTATCGTCAGAAAAATGACGTCTTCTAACCGACCGGGCCACATGCTGCACCAAAGCAGCACCAGGCAATATAGGTTAATCCCCAGCAGTAGGGTCAAGAGACTCAATTTCATCGATTGTGAGCGGGCGACGGCGATACCCTAATCAGTAAAGATGTTGATGTGATTGGGATAACGGAGACCAGGAGTTACACGGCTTCGGTCTTGGCTTTAGGATAGGCGAATCAATTCGTTATTTTGCGACGCTGCCATTCGTTTTCCATTGAGTCTATGCTCTCAAACATTTGCGTGATCATCCCGGTGCTGAATGAAGCGGACACAATCGCGAGCGTGATTCGGGGCCTACAAGAACAGGGGCTGACGCAAATTTGCGTCGTGGATAACGGCAGCTGCGATCGCACCCCGACCATTGCCGCCCAAGCAGGCGCACAGGTCATTTCAGAACCTCGACGGGGCTACGGTCAAGCCTGCTGGAGTGGTTTGCAAACTCCCATGGCAAACGCAGCTGAATGGATTTTATTCTGTGATGGAGACGGTAGCGATGACCTCTCACAGCTCCCCGATCTGCTGGCCCGACAGGACGAGTTCGACCTGATTTTAGGCAATCGGCGAGGCACAGAACTGGGGAAACAGCAGCTTACTCCAGTGCAAAATTTTGGCAACTGGCTGGCAACTCGGCTGATTGGACTGGGCTGGGGCGTGCGCTATGAGGATCTGGGTCCGCTACGACTTATCCGCAGGTCCGCCCTGGACCGACTGGCCATGGCCGATCGTGGCTTTGGCTGGACAGTAGAAATGCAGGCCAAGGCAGCCGGTACCGGTCTGCGAACCTGCGAAATCCCAGTGAACTATCTGCCCCGGCAGGGCGGTCAGTCCAAGATCTCGGGTACCGTCAAGGGCAGTGTCAAGGCCGGACAGGTGATTTTGACCACGCTGGCGCGGCTCTATGGGCAAAAGGTCAGCCAACAGATGCTGCGCAGAAAGATGTTCGTGCAGCAATCGGCTCTAGTTCAGCAGAGTCTGCTTTGGCTCAGTGTGGTGCTGTTGACCTTGGGTAGCGTTTGGGCCATGCCCCACGGCGATTTCCTGAATGATCCGACAGCGGTACCCTTGTTTTGGCGCGGTATGGGCCTCATGAGTGTCGGGTTTGTGCTCTCGTGGGGACTGGGGAGAATAACGAGCGGGTGGTTTTGGGCGGGTGCGATCGCCCCTCGCCTCATTCTCTTAGCCATGTATCCCGGCGACGACATTTGGCGCTACCTGTGGGAAGGTCACATCCAAAACCTCGGCTTCAATCCCTATCTCCTCGCCCCCAGCGCCGAAGTCCTGGCCCCCTTCCGATTGTCCTTCTGGGATCAGATCAACCATCTCGACCACGTCGCCATCTATCCCCCCGTGGCTCAGTTGGGGTTTCGCCTGCTAGCTGCGATCAGTCCTTCAGTCCTACTGTTCAAGCTATCGTTTGTCGCAGCAGACCTGGGTATTTGTTACTTGCTCAGCCGTCGATTTGGCGATCGGGCAACGCTACTCTACGCCTGGAACCCGCTGGTGATCTACAGCTTTGCAGGCGGAGCGCATTACGATAGTTGGTTTTTACTGCCGCTGGTGGCGGCTTGGTTAGCCGCAGAGCAAGTAGAAAAAAGCTCTCAAAGTTCTTTTGGAGCAGCCTTGCAACAGACCGTTGGTGACGTTAAGCAACGATGGCAAGCAACCAAAAGTGCCTTTCTCCTTGGTGTGAGCATTGCGGTGAAGTGGATGTCGCTACCAGTGCTGGCTTTTTTGGTTTGGCGATATCGACGGCGAAGTTGGGTCTTGACCCTCGTGGTTGCGGGTCTGCTGCCGCTCGCTTTGGCCATACTGCCGTTTTGCCACTCTGGGAGTTGTTCTGTACTGCCGATTAACTCAGATTTTGTCACCTATGGTCGCAGTATTGCCCTCATCTCACCCGTGGTAGATGCCCTCTGGCCCCGGTCACTACAGCCCGGTTGGTTACAGCCGACTTGGTTCGTGCAAGGGCCACCTAATTGGATTTATGCCCTGCCCCTCGGCCTGATGGTGTTGTGGGGCATGGCCCGCTGGCGCAGTCTTGGGCGTTTCACCGAGCGGTATCTCATCGTGTTGATGCTACTCTCGCCAATTATTCACGCCTGGTACTTCACCTGGCTCGTGCCGTTTGCGGTCGCCAGCCGCAATTGGGGCACCCGACTGGTGAGTCTATCCGCGTTTATTTACTTTGCTTTGCCCTACCAGCTAGCTACGGATGTCGGTGGCTGGACGCTGAGCATCGCACAGCGCTGCTGGCTTTGGGGACCGTTTTTGCTCGGGTTGGGGATCTCTGCCCTGTGGCCCGCTAACCGGTCATCAGAGCAGATATAGCGGCATGCAGTCGAGTCAAGCACACACTGTTCCCTACTCCCTGTTCCCTTCAAGCAAACGAACTGTACTTGACCAAACTGCACAGAGCTATATAAACCACATTCAGATTGGAAACTACAGCGTTCCTTTGGGAAAACGACCTTTCTGGACGGATGGACAAAATTTTTCGCGGGATTTTGGACTCATGCCCGGTACACTCAGCGCAATCAAGTTCTCACATCACGGTTAATGCCAAATGAGTTTGAGAGCCATCCTGACCGTTCTGGGGCGATCGGTGGGGGCGGGCAGGGAAGCCTACCCAAGGGGTTTTCTCTCATCTTCAGGGAGTCTAAAAGTGAGGCTCTTGCTTCTTTGAGATACCGACTGCTGCAGTTTTTGGGGTTTTCTCCCGTTCTGGATGTCGCCAAAGCCTTATACAGGCAGGACTTATCGCCTTCTCAGAAATATTTCAGGTTGAACCCGTTTTATAGGACTAACGTTCGTTCTGTTTGATCTGAATAAGAAACCGATGATTCTTAAAAAACAGCATTTCCTCATAGCAGCAATACCTCTAGTGTTGATTCTGGGAGGGCTGACAACATATTCACTGTCAAGAAGTAGCAGTCGTTCGCTAGTGAGTCCGTCTGCGAATGCGCAAGCCTCTACCGCTAGAGCAGCGGATACTGTCAATATGGCTGCCCTGGCTCGGGTGTTAGAAACTTATGTCGATGAGCAGGGTCTGGTGGACTACGTCAGCTTGCAAAACAATCGCCAGGATTTAGATGCCTTTAACGCGTCTCTACAACTGACAGAACCGGCTGTTTTTGAGAGTTGGAGTCAGGCCGATCAAATTGCGTTCTTGGTGAATGCCTATAACTCGCTGACGCTGAAGGCGATTATCGATGAGTCTCCCATCAAAAATATCAAGGATATTCCGGGTGTTTGGCGATTAAATCGCCACGGCATTTTGCAAAGTCAACAAACTTTAGACAATATTGAGCACGATATTCTACGGGCTAACTATACCGAGCCCCGTGTCCATGCGGCGCTTGTGTGTGCCGCGATCAGTTGCCCGTACCTGCGCCAAGAACCGTTTACCGGTGAAAACTTGGATGCTCAGCTCGATGACCAAGTGGAAGTGTTTCTCAGCCGCCCAGAAGCCTTCACGATTGACCAGGAGAATAATGAAGTCATTCTCTCGAAGATTTTCGATTGGTTTGGCCAAGACTGGGT
>CAZLYS010000353.1:0-5574 GCA_964563415.1 uncultured Halomicronema sp. | reverse complement strand
TGAGAAGCCTCGCACCAATATTGGTTGGAAAGGGTTAATTAACGATCCGCATTTAGACGGCAGCTATGACATCAATACCGGTTTGCGACTAGCGCGCAAGCTGCTGCTAGATCTAGCTCATCTGGGTCTTCCGGCGGCAACTGAACTCTTAGATCCCATTACGCCTCAATATATTGCTGACGTGATTTCTTGGACGGCGATCGGCGCACGTACGACAGAAAGTCAAACCCACCGTGAAATGGCTTCAGGACTCTCAATGCCGATCGGCTTTAAGAACAATACCGATGGCAGTTTGCTGGCAGCGATGAATGCCATGCTGGCAGCGAGCCGTTCTCACCACTTCTTGGGCATTAATCACCACGGGCTAGCCAGTATTGTTACGACAACGGGCAATCCGGATGGGCATTTGGTCTTACGGGGAGGAAAGCACGGCCCTAATTATGATGAGTCCCATGTGCTACAAGCCGCTCAGGAGCTAGCTGAGCTAGGCCTTAATCCTCGCATGATGGTGGACTGCAGCCATGCGAACTCGCACAAAAATCACCAGAAACAGTTAGACGTTTTGGACAATATTGCGAAGCAAGTGCAGTCAGGCAGTCGTCACCTTCTGGGCATCATGATTGAAAGCCATTTGGTTGAAGGCAAACAACCGATTCCCGAAGATTTGTCACAACTGACGTATGGCCAGAGCATTACCGATGCTTGTGTGAGTTTTGATCAGACTGCTGTCATGTTGCGTAAACTGGCGTCTGCGATCGCACCCTTTACATCTCCAACAGTCACCTCTTAAATCACGGGCTCCTGTCGGTTAAGATTCCTGCCTACCAGTGCCTTTTGTTAACGATGGGCACTGGTAGGTATCTTTGTGGCCACCGCGCCGATCACCAAATCTCCTAGTCGACTGACGGATGCAGGTTCATCACACCCCTAAAAAAGTGACATCTGTTCCTCATTCTCCTCATCAGTCCCGATCTCTTTAATCGGGGGCAGTTGGCCTCGGTTAGAGGCGAGGCGATCGGCCAAACGAGTGGTTTCGGGCAGGCGATATTGGGGGGTACATTGCAACACGATGTCTAAGGCGGTGGGCAGGCTAATGCGATGCCCAGCAGAGATGTAGAGCGGTTTGGTGTTCCTGCGGCTGCGCAATACAGCCCCGATGATCTCGTCCCGATCGCGGAGGGGCACCCAAGCCCCTTTCTCAGTGGGGACGTCATCATGAATACCAATCAGGCGTGATTTAGCGACCCCAATGGTCGGACAGTCCACAATGAGGCCGAGATGGCAGGCGATGCCAAATCGCCGAGGATGGGCAATGCCCGCACCATCACAAAGAATTAGATCGGGGGCGAGGTTCAGGGTGGTCAGGGCTGCCAAAATTGTGGGAATTTCGCGGAACGATAGGAGCCCCGGCACATAGGGAAACGTGGTCGGGCGTTTTTCCAGAGCGTAGTCGACCAATTGCAAACTGGGAAATGCCAACACGACGACAGCAGCGCGGGTCACCTGCCCCTTTTCTTCAAATCCGACATCCACCCCGGCCACTAACTGAATGGGAGATCGCAATTCATCTGGCAGGCGCACCTGCGATCGCAGCTCATTTTGCAAAGCCATGCCGGCATCTGGGGTGGTGGGCCAGGAGGTAGGGGCAGCAAACTCCATCGGTTAGGCAGTTATCAACAAAGGGTTAAGGGTCGATGCCATCTGTACGTTTTTCGATAGCATCTAGGCATCTATCATTATCATCACGCTGACAGGGTTATGGGTATTAAGCGGGCATCTTCTACATTGCTGGGCGCCTTGGGGTTGGGAATCGCGTTGCCATTTGCCGCTCAGGCAATGACGACAGTGCCAACAAGATTAACTGCCCAAGGGGGAAAGCTGACACCTGAACTTTTAGCCCAGTCACAGCTCGGGGTCCAGTGGATGGCCGCCTTTGCCCTGCTGATGGGGGCGATCGCAGCGGTGGCTGGCATTGATCGCTACATCAAAAATCAGCGCTGGGAACGACGAGATCTCGCTCGCCGCATGTTTGAAGGATTTGCCAATAAACCAGCCGTACGCAACATAGCGGAAATTCTGGATTTTGAAGAATATCGCCTATTTGAAGTCCGCTTGCCGACTGAGAATCAGCGAGTCGTGCGCTTTGAAGCGACCGACGAGCGGCTGAAGCGCGCCTTGCGCTCTCATAACCAGATGGTGAAGACCCGGAAAGGCTTGAATACGCTGACCCAGATGAACCGTCAGCAGCCTGGCAAGATGGACGAAAATACGATTCGGGTGGTGCAGCAATATCGGGATGAAGAATTTGTCATTGAAGTTACCTTACGCAATTGGTTTGATGAGTTTTTAGGGGCTTTTGAAGACTGCGAAAACGCCATCCAAGCAGGTCTGGTCACGGCGGAAGATTTAGAGCCTTACATTATTTATTGGGTACGGGTGATTGGCGATCGCAGTTATCGCCGTCAAGGGGGCTCCGGATTTTACGATCAGCTCTTTCACTACATCTACTGGGCAGGCTACGACGGGGTGCAAAAGCTGTTTGAACGCTACGGCTACAAGATCCTGCCACCGCCTTACAGCACCCATGACTTTACAAACATTGAACGTGACAATGGGGTAATCAATGCCTTTCGGGCACTGTGTATGGCAAAAGCTGCTCACCTGGTGTACGAAGATCCCAGCTATGTGGAAGATATTGTGCGCCTGTGGCTGAGTAGAGATAGCGATTATCGATGGATGAAACAGACGCCCGCTGACTACACCATAGATGTGATTAAGCGTTGGCTACGCGAAGGAGAAACGGATAAAAAAGGCGTTAACCTGCAGGATAACTACAAATATTTTGTCAATCGGTTGACCGATACTCAGGCATTCATCTTTCGTAAGAAGCAGCATATTGTGCTGGTCTTTCGCGGCAGCCAGCAAGCTGCTGACTGGAGCACCAATTTTAAGTTCCGGATGAAACAGTTTGCCTTCACCTACACGGCTCAGGAAACCATGCCGCCTCAGGGTGAGGTGCATCGGGGCTTTCACGATGCTTGGCAAAGCGTCGAAAAACGGGTCCTTTATCAACTCAAAAAGTGGTGGACCCCGGATAGTCAATTATGGGTAACCGGTCACAGCTTGGGCGGTGCCCTCGCCGCCCTGGCCGCCACCTCATTAGAGTATCAGGGCTTTACTGTCGCTGGCTTGTATACGTTTGGCCAACCGCGAGTGGGGGACTGGGCCTTTACCCGTGAGGTGAATGAGCGTATGGGCGATCGCATGTTTCGCTATGTAAATAACAACGACATTGTGCCGCTGATTCCACCCCAGATTAATCCCGTCAATCCCGGCCGACTCTATGGCCACATGGGGCAGTTTCGGTATTTTAGCTATCGCGGCAAATTACACGAAAAGTCTTACATTACCCAGCGTTGGTTTGACCGGCTGTTGGGCTTTTTGACCGGAATTAAACAACCTGGAGCAGAGTTTGTCGCCGACCACATGATGGAGTTTTACGTGAGATATCTACAGCGGGAACTCGATATCCAGAAAGACCGGCGGGTGGCCAAGCAAGAAGATGCTCTGGTTGCCCGAGAAATCCGCGAAATGGAACGCGCTCGATAGGATGAAATAGAGAGCAACGTATTGTAGTCATCAACACCGATTGTGAAACGCGTAAACCTTCCTGACTTGGGTCGTCGCCCGCCGCTGTTTTTGTTTGTCGCGATCGCCGTTCTGTTATTACTGGCGCTGTCTAGTGCGATCGTTCATCTATTGACAGAGTCTTGGTGGTTTGCCGCCGTCGGTTATGACAACGTCTTTTGGACGCGCATTCGCTGGCAGGCCATCATTTGGTTCATCACCCTTGTCGGGTATGCCAGCTTTCTCTACGCGAACTATCGGCTAGCCCTGTGGCTCACGCGAGAATCGCCCTGGCGATTGCTAGAGCAGCGCAACCTGGCATCCTTAGAGTCTCTGCCCAGGTATGTGGCGGCTGTCCTCATCCTGTTGCTGTCGCTGGATGCGGCAATGAGTAGCGTGGCCACTTGGGACCGGATTCTGAAATTTTTGAACCCGAGCTTGTTCGATCGCCTTGATCCTTTATTTCAGAAGGATATTAGCTTTTACATCTTTCGCCTGCCCATTTATGAAGGGTTGCAAGGGGCGATCGTTCAACTGTTGATTTGGTCGATTGTGCTGGCTTTTGGGGTCTACGCGCTCAAAGGCGAAATTCGCCCCGAACGGGGCTGGAAGTATTTCCTCACGGGAGAGGTCAAAGGTCATTTGTGTGTATTGTTAGCGGCCCTTGCGATCGCCGTCGCCGCCGGTTTCTATTTTGGCCGCTATGATCTGCTCTTTTCCCCTGACGGTGTGGTGTTTGGGGCAGGCTATACCGACGTACATGCCCGCTTACACGCTTACTGGACGATGGCCTTTGTCACCTTGGCAGTGGCCGCTCTCTTCATCATGTCGCTTTGGCGGAGTGGTTTTGTCTGGCCCTCTGTGGGTATCGGTCTGTACATGCTGACCTTGGTCGTCGTGGGAGGTTTGTATCCCTGGTTTCAGCAGCGGTTTTTGGTCGAACCGAATGAGCTGACCCGTGAGCGCCCCTACATTGAGCACAGCATTGCCTACACTAACGAAGCCTACGCCCTCGACCGAGTGCAGAGTGAGCCCTTTCCGGCGGAAGAGAATCTTAGCCGTAACGTGCTCGACAACAATAGCCTGACTGTTGATAACATTCGCCTGTGGGACTACCGGCCTCTGCTCAGTACCTACCGTCAACTGCAAGAAATTCGGCTATATTACCGCTTTCAAGACGTCGACGTCGATCGCTACACCCTCGACGACGACTATCGTCAAGTTATGCTCTCGGCCCGCGAACTTGACTATTCTGAAGCCCCCTCGGAAGCGCAAACCTGGGTCAATCAGCGACTGAAATTCACCCATGGCTACGGCATCGTCATGAGCCCGGTCAATCGGGTAACCCCCGAGGGACTGCCCCAATTAATGATTCAGAATGTGCCTCCGGTGGCCACCGTTGATTTAGCGATTGAGCAACCCCGCATCTATTACGGTGAGGCCACCGATTCCTACATCTTTACGGGGACAACCACCGATGAGTTTGACTATCCCGAAGGCGATACCAACGCTCTGTATCGCTATAGCGGTCTCGGGGGGGTGCCGCTCAACGCCTATTGGCGACGGCTAGCCTATGCCTATGACATGGGTAGCCTCAAAGTCTTGATTTCTAACTACATCACGGGCGATTCTCGCATCCACTATCATCGCGACGTGTTGGAGCGGGCACAGCAAATTGCCCCCTTCTTGAATTACGACAGCGATCCTTACATTGCTGTGATCGATGGACAATTGAAGTGGATTATTGATGCCTATACGGCCAGCGATCGCTACCCCTATTCCGAACCGTTGAATCAAAGCAACGATATTAGCTCTCTCGTTAACAATGCCACGATTGCCGACCTGGTGCAGAGTGGCAGCAACTATGTTCGCGATGCCGCTAAAGTAGTCATCGATGCCTACGACGGTTCGCTGGAATTTTACGTCGTTGATGAAGCCGATCCGATT
>CAZLYS010000352.1:0-5574 GCA_964563415.1 uncultured Halomicronema sp. | reverse complement strand
GTATGCCTTAGCGATCGCGGGTCTGGTCATCATCATTTCCGCCTTCGTTACCTTCGTCACGATTTTGATGCTGGAGCGCATTTTAATCATTCCTATTTTGCAGCTACGGGATGATTTGCAGCAGGCTGGCGAAGCCGTCAGCCAAGACCAGCCACCGCAATTTAAGACCCAGGCCGTTAGTCGCCAAGACGAATTGGGGGAAGTCTCGCGCGCATTTTGCGTCATGTTTAATCGGGTCCGTCAAGAAATCTCTAACCGCAAACAGGCCGAGGAAGCCCTTAAAGAAGAACAGGCCAAATCAGAAAAACTGTTGCTCAACATTTTGCCCGACAGCATTGCCGAACAGCTCAAACAAGAGGTGGGCGCGATCGCCTCCCGCTTTGAAGAAGCCACCATCTTGTTTGCCGACATTGTCGATTTCACTGGCCTGTCTGCGCAGGTTGCACCGGGCGAGTTGGTAGACAAACTGAATGAAATTTTTTCGACTTTTGACTGTATCGCCGAGAGACTCGGGTTAGAAAAGATCAAAACGATTGGCGATGCCTACATGGTGGTAGGCGGCTTGCCCAATCCGCGCCCTGACCATGCTGAAGCCACTTTAGAAATGGCCATTCAAATGCTAGATGCAATTCAAGACTTTAAGCGGAGTGATGGTACTCCTTTTCGTCTACGCATTGGCATCAACACAGGTCCTGTGATTGCTGGAGTTATTGGCATCAAAAAATTTAGTTATGACCTATGGGGCGATGCCGTCAATATTGCTAGCCGTATGGAATCCCACGGCGTGGTCGATCGCATTCAAATTAGCGAAAGTACCTATCGTCAGATTCCAGCTCAATATCAATTTGACGATCGCGGCTGCATCAACATCAAAGGCCGTGGCCAAATGCACACGTACTTATTCAAAGGTCGTAATTCTGAGCCATCGGACATCGATGCCGAGCTTTCGGTAACGGCTACTGATGGGAAATAACTTGAAACCGATTCCCTACTCATGGTCGACTTTATTTTCCGAGTGAGGCTTGGTGGGTCAGGGCACGCTCTAGTCGGTTATTTTGGCGTGACCGGTAAGGACATGACCCGCCCTATAAAGGGTTTATTTTCCGAACAAGTCGCAGTTTGATCCGGTTTCCCCAGATTGCTGAAACCGTTTTCTGGCATGCATTTCAATTCTGTATTCCGACTTCTGCTATATATTGCATTTGCCGGTTTGGTCAGGGCAGCAAGCATACACTCGGTTTGCGCCTGCTTACCCGCCGTTACCCAGCACTCCGATTGATGCAAAATGCGCCCGCTAAGTCGGTCACTACAGTCGGCATAACCTGAGTCAGAGAACAACATGGACAATATATTTCCGCCAGCAGGGATATGTTTGTTATCCGCCTTACCCGACCCCTACAAAACCGCGTTTCGCCTGGGGAGTGCGCACCATCTACCGGGTCAATTTTTGCCGGCCCACACAGATTGGTTCCTGCAAATTGTCCTCCTGCCCTTCATGCTGATGTATGCCTTTCCTATACTGACTTTTGGGCCATGGCTCATTATTCAGGCAGTGCGTCAACCGGGTAGCTATCTGCAGTTTTTGGCCAAAGTTCTGCAGCAAACTCCTCTGCAGATCGCCTTTACCGCTTTACTGTTGTTATTGGTCATCGTGCTCATCGGATATTGCACCTATCAATCCTGGGATTGGGCCCAATCGTTCTATCGCACTTGGCACATTTCTCGGATGCGCAGAAAGAGAGAGCACGGTTATGGATTAGTGCTGCTTTCTCACGCCATTACTGGACGCTTGGTGGATAATTTTGGTTGGCGGACTAATTGCCTCTGGTTACCGCGACAAGCGATCGCTCATATTGCCTGGCAGGAAATGCGTGAAGAAGGGGCAAAGCGAACTCGCTGGGTTTATCGCACCCGCATTTGCTATGTGTCTGCCGCTGGCAACAAACATTGGCTCACGCTCAGAGGCGATACCGTCAGAGTGGAGATAGGCGCACCGGTGGCCATGAACGATCGCGATCTCTATGACACACTGCACGATTGGTGGCAGCAAGCACCATCAGAGATCTGAGTATTACTCCCACGACGCTCCCTATCGCATCTCGCATTCACTCACTCACTCACTAGATGTAGTCTTGAAAGTCTTCTAAGACCCGGAGTAAATCGCCCATACACCCTGTAGGAATTAAATCCATCAGCGGCATTTGGTGACGCCCTCCCCCTACTGGCACGGTAATATCTCGCAGCACCGTCGTGACATCGCCTTCGCCGATGCGATCATCCACCACTAACGGATACAACCGTTGGGCAACCAGCGTATGCAGCTTGGCATCATTCAGGTACAGATGCCACTTGGCGATATCTAAATAGACCGCTTCACCAATGTTGGCAGCTAATTTTTCTAGGGTTTCAGCAGGGGGAGAGTCATACATGGGTTGATTTCCTGAAAACTTGCAGCCATTAGAAGGAGCTTAAAGCAGCGATGTGTCCTTAGCTTCCTCCTTCGGGAGCATCTTCGGGTTCGATAACGCACTCACCGGAGTAATCCGCGATCGCAAAAATGTAGATGGCATGAATCGCGAGCACAATAAACCAGATCGGCGTCACCTTAATGACCCAGGGCACCCAGGCTGCATTAATCTGATGGGCAAACCAGAGACCCGAGTTGACCGCTGTAAAACCGGCCACATGTACGGCAAAGGTCATCCGGTCATCCAATTTACGAAAGGCGGGGTCGCGACGATCAGGTTTTCGAGGCCAACGAGGCGGCATGAGTTATTTATCCAAACAGTTCACTTTTTTATTTTAGGGGGTGGCCTGGTAGTCTCCTGACTTACCCCCAGTTTTTTGTAAAAGTCGTATCGCCTGAATCGACATGGATTTTTCCAATGCTTTGGCCATGTCGTACAGCGTTAGTGCGGCGATCGAGACTGCTGTCAGCGCTTCCATTTCTACACCAGTTTCCGCTTTGGTTCTGACCAGGGCTTGGATGCGGTATCCCGGCAGCGATCGCTCCGCTGCAATCGTCACCTGCACCTTGCTCAACGGCAACGGATGACAAAGGGGAATTAACGATGCCGTTTGCTTCGCCGCCATGATGCCTGCCAGCCGTGCCGTGCCTAAGACATCACCCTTGGGGCTATTCCCCTGCTCAATCTGCTCCAGCGTCCCTAAAGACATATGGATCAGCCCTTCTGCGATCGCCTCTCGCACCGTGGCGACTTTTTGCGATACGTCAACCATGTGGGCTTCCCCCTGTGCATTGAGGTGGGTCAGGGGTTTCGAGATCTTTTTGGGCTGAGTCATAGAAAATTGCTATTTTTGCGTCATAGACTGTGTTACTATTTAACTCCTGTAAGGGCGTGTAGCTCAGTGGACTAGAGCACGTGGCTACGGACCACGGTGTCGGGGGTTCGAATCCCTCCTCGCCCGTTTCAATAGCATCTAAAAAAGCTCCGACAGGTTTTAGAACATGCTGTCGGAGCTTTTTTTTAGTTAAAGGCTGAGAAGATCTCTGGCAGGCCAGCAACATTATTAGCATCGCCGAGATTGACCTTGGCCAGCGATTGAGGGGAAAGCTTGATGAACTTCGACAGTTTGTTGCTAGAGATGCGATCTCTGAGTGTGTCACGTCATTCTCAAAGAGTCTGACATAGAGCAATATTTTACTTTTAGAAAGTAACTTTTGTACAGGTATCCTATCGATTCAAATAGGATGTTGATCTGAACCTTTCGATTACTTTGTTGCGTAATTAGAAGAAGAGAAAAAACTTATAAAAACGGAGTTTTTTATACAGTTTTCTCAAAGACCTTATCAATATGATATTGCAATCAATATGACGAGTGCCTGAGGCTCATTTTTCAGTCTTCAGATCTTTGGTATCGATTTTGTATATCTTCTTCAATCACTTGAATGATAGGTGAAGTTTGGGTTTTGCTGGATTGTCTACAGGGGCTATAAGCATTTCCCCACAGACCTTTTTGAGTGTCAGAGGATTTGCATAAATCAGTGAAGCGGTTCTATATCAAGGGTGATTGGCGGCGCTGTGATCGCTAGTATTTAGTCAACTGCTTAAGCATTAATAGCCATCAGAGAATTAATCTGACAGGGCTCAGAATTTGGCACCTGATTGCTTGGATTTTTTTGTTTAAAGTAATCGCTTATTCCTAGCCAATTTTGGAGGTCTCCATGTCCCTTCAGCTCGCAATTGCCCCTCCCCATGTTCAGAAGCTCGCCGTAAATTTCTTGGGGGATGAGTGGAATCTATCGGCCAGCGATCGCGAGTGGCTCACCGTAATCACCGCACGATTGATTGGTGAGAGTTGGTACGTGGTAGAAGTTGGCGTTGTCGGCATCCCCGATAAGTGGGTCATCCAGGTTTACAACACTGGCGAATGCGACCCCGACTACACCTTTTTGTCACCCCTAGCGACACTTACCCTGGCCGAAGCTGAGCCGATGCCGACCGCGATCGCCGCCATGTTAGAGGCTGAACGTCACACCTTATCCTCAACCCTTGCTTGAGCCATTCATCACTATGAACCGACGAAACTTTACGGCCTTAATCGTTTTGACCGCTAGCTTGAGTGCCATCGCTTGTGCTCAAGTTCTGCCCCCGTCGGCCCCGGTGGCCAGTCTGACGGCCTCTAATAGTAGCCCAACGATAAAGCTCACTGTCTCTGCGGCTGCCAGCGTGCAAGACGCCATGAAAGACGTACAGGTGGCCTATCAGGAAGTCGCTCCCCAGGTCAAAATTACTTACAACTTTGGCTCCTCGGGGTCCTTAGCCCAGCAGATTAATCAAGGTGCCCCGGTCGATGTCTTTCTCTCGGCCTCGCCCCTGTGGATGGATGACTTGGAGAGCAAAAGCGGGATTTTGGCAGACTCTCGCCAAGATTTGCTGCAGAATGCCATGACCTTAGTCGTGCCCAAGAACGCCACGGACGTGGCCAGCTTCCAAGATTTATCCACCGACCAGACCCAAAAAATTGCGATGGGTGAACCGGAAAGCGTTCCGGCGGGGCGTTATGCCAAAGAGGTATTAGACACGCTCAATCTATTTGATGTCATTCAGCCCAAGCTAGTATTTGCCAAAGATGTGCGCCAGGTGCTGGCCTATGTTGAGACAGGCAATGTTGACGCCGGTTTGGTGTACGCCACTGACGCGCAGATGACTGACCGAGTGCAGGCGATTGCGACCGCACCCACCGCGACCCATGCCCCCATCATTTATCCGGTAGCTGTCGTGCAAGAGAGTGATGAACTTGAGGCGGCCCAGGCCTTTGTCGAGTTTCTGGCCAGTGAACCGGCGACGGCCATTTTTCAGGGTTATGGTTTTGGGATGGCAGAATAGCGCCCTGACTGTACTCAAGATCGAACCATCGTTGCTCAGCGTCTTTTGGATTAGTGCCGATGTCTATGCCTGATGACCTGACGCCTCTGTGGATTTCGCTCAAAACAGCCCTCGTCGCTACGGTGCTTGCGGCGATTTTAGGCATCACGATCGCTCGCTGGATGATGGGCTATCGGGGTCGCGCGCGCGGGTGGATTGATGGTCTGCTGACGCTGCCCCTCGT
>CAZLYS010000351.1:0-5579 GCA_964563415.1 uncultured Halomicronema sp. | reverse complement strand
CCTGTCGCAGTATGAGACTGTCTTGAGATACTGCAAGATGTCAGGAATAGCAATTGGATTACCCAGTTATTACATCCACCCTATTACGCCTTCACTTATTCACCTTCTTCCTTCTTCACCCCACCACCCTACTACCCTACTACCCATCCACTCCCCCACTCCCCTCCTTACCACTTCTGCCAGGGGCTAGAAACCGTGTCCACTTTGGGTCATGCTATTAGCGAACGCAATTCCAGTTGGGAGATCACCGATGGCAGAGATGGATCCAGTAAAGTTAATGAAGCAAGAAGTGGGCAGAGCCGCTGCTGCCAAGGTGCAGTCAGACACGATTGTGGGCTTAGGCACAGGATCTACCACAGCATTTGCGATCCAGTTTTTGGGCGATCGCCTCGCCTCTGGCGAACTCAAAAACATCAAAGGCGTGCCGACCTCCTTTCAGGCATCGGTTTTGGCCAAAAAGTACGGCATTCCTCTCACGACGCTGGATGAGATCGAGAAGATTGACATTGCGATCGATGGCGCTGACGAGGTTGATCCACAGTTCAACTTGATCAAGGGGGGCGGTGCCGCTCACACCCGCGAAAAAATTGTCGACGGCTTGGCTGAGCAATTTATTGTCGTGGTGGATAGCTCAAAACTAGTGGACAAACTGGGTTCTACCTTTGCCCTGCCAGTGGAAGTGCTGCCCATGGCGGTTGCGCCGGTTACCCGTGCTTTAGAAGCATTTGGCGCGTCAGTTGAGCTGCGGATGGGAGTCAACAAAGACGGCCCAGTGATTACTGACCAGGGCAACATGGTGCTAGATGCAAAATTTGCGGCGATCGCGAATCCGGCGGAGATGGAAGCTACCCTTAATAACATTCCAGGTGTGCTTGAGAACGGCTTGTTTGTCGGCGTTGCCACTGAAGTCCTAGTCGGTGAAGTAAAAGACGGTACGGCCTCTGTGCGGAGTCTTTGAGGAAAGTCGGCAAGCAGGCGGGTTGGTTGACTTGATACCGAGGGTTGAAGCCAGCCCGCACCAGGCAACAGAGCCTGTCTAAATAACCCTACGTGAGTATTCTCATGCCATATATCAACCTGCAAATTACCCAAGGGGCCACACGAGAGCAAAAAGCGGAGTTAGTCAAAGACATGACGGCTTCGCTCGTGCGCGTACTGGGCAAAAAGCCAGAGCATATTCATATCGTGATTCAGGAAATCAGCGAAGATAATTGGGGCTACTCTGGTCTCTTGACTGATACCTGGAAGGCACAACAGCAAACCTCTATCACAACACCAAATTAATCTCTCCTCAAAAACAGACAAGCTTGGAGTAAAAGCTGCTAGCCGACTTCATGACAAGTGACAAAACGAGCAACAAAGCTAATCAGTTTGAACTCCAGCAGAAATCGTTAGGATAAGCACTGTCTCTTGTCGTTGTTAAGCCCCATCGCCTGCAGAATGCAATATCGACGCTTTGGCCGAACTGAACTCCAGATGCCTGTGTTTTCTTGTGGGGGCATGCGCTATCAGCATGCTTGGAAAGACGTCCCTGAGTCGCAAATTCCCCATAAAAATCAGGAAAATTTAGAAGCCACGATTCGGCGATCGCTAGACGTTGGCATCAACCACATTGAAACGGCTCGCGGCTACGGCACCTCCGAAGTGCAATTGGGCAAAGTACTCCCCACCTTTCCCCGTGGACAGCTCATTGTGCAAACCAAGGTGTCGCCTAAGCCCGACCCCAAAGAATTTCGGATGACGCTGAAGCAGTCATTGCAAAACTTGCAGTTGGACTACATTGACCTGCTCGGTATTCATGGCATCAACACCCCTGAGTTGTTGCACGATACTGTGCGTCCCGGTGGCTGTCTGGACGAAGCACGCAAACTTCAGCAACAAGGGCGCATTCGTCATATTGGCTTTTCGACTCACGGCCCGACCCATGTCATTGTGGATGCGATCAATACCGGCCAGTTCGACTATGTGAACTTGCACTGGTACTACATTAATCAAGACAACTGGCCCGCGATCGCGGCAGCCCAACAGCAAGACGTTGGGGTTTTCATCATTAGCCCCACCGATAAAGGCGGTCATCTTTATAATCCACCTCAAAAGCTCATTAACCTTTGTGCGCCCCTCAGCCCTATTGTCTTCAACGACTTATTTTGCCTGAGTCATCCGCAAGTTCACACCTTGAGTTTAGGCGCAGCACGCCCTTCTGACTTTGACGAACACCTCAAAGTGCTACCGCTGCTAGACCAAGCTGATACGGTGCTGCCGCCCATTTTGCAGCGTCTCGAACAAGCGGCCATCGATGCCCTAGGAGCTGACTGGTTACGCACCTGGAAGTTAGGCTTGCCGAGTCCAGACAAAACACCCGGCCAAATCAACATTCCCATTATTCTCTGGTTGCGTAATCTCCTAGAAGCCTTCGACATGCAAGAATATGCCGAAGCTCGCTATAACCTTCTCGGCAATGGGGGGCACTGGTTTCCGGGCAATCAAGCTGATCAGCTGCATGAGATGGATATCCACGCCGCGATCGCCCAAAGCCCTCACGCCGATCAAATCCCGACTTTACTGGCAGAGACTCACCAGCGTCTCAAGGGCAAAACAATACAGCGACTGTCAAGTTCTTAGAGCATCATGAACACGGTCGTGAAACTTGAAGCCTTTACCAATTCCGTGGTCTAGCGAGCACAAGATTGATCGATGCCTCAGCAGTCGACCATTGTGATGGCAGTTTAGAGTTGTGGGGTCTTGTTGAGCAAACTGCGAGAGACGGACCCTTACGGTTTAATGTAAGAGACATCACAAAATTTGCACTGGATAGTTATCCATCAAGGAATATTTCCTGGATGTGGATCGCTATTTCCAATTTTTTAATACAGCCTGATTACATCCGTCCTGATGAAAGAATTGCTTTATTTAGAGGTACCCACCCCTGACACGCTAGCTGTCCGGGCCTGGCTACAAGAACAGTGGCAACCGCCTCGAGGAAAGGTGATCGTCACTATTGATGGGGTGCGGTTAGAGTTTGCTAATCAGACCGCTAAGGACACCTTACCAGCAGCACTCTCAATCTTTATTTGGTCATTGCAGCGCACGACATACTTAAAGGTGTTTCGTTGGGGCGATGCGGCCTACCCTCAAGAGTCAGCTCTGCTGCAGCAGTTAGAGCAAGCCATCCGGGCAAATTTCCCTCCTACGTATCCAGAACTGCCCCCTTATCAACCGGGCGAGGAGACGATCTTTGAAGCTTTAGCGCCCGATTACCCAAAGACCGTTAATTACTTCCAGCGCATGCCCAACGGCGAAGCGGATTTGCAACGGGTCTATTGGTGGGAAAAACGCTGGCGCGATAGTGTGCGATCGCCCCAAGCCCCGAAACAGGTGATCTTCCCCAGTCAGGAAAATGCCAGTGTCGGTAATGCGCCAACAGAACAGTTTGATTTAGTTTATGTGGGTGGTGCCCTAGGCGTCATTCATGCAGCGGTGATGGCTAATTTGGGCTATCGAGTCCTGCTGATTGAACGATTGCCTTTTGGACGGATGAATCGCGAATGGAATATTTCACGTCCAGAATTTCAGAGCCTAATTGATCTGGGGCTCTTTACCGAGACAGAATTTGAAGCTTTGATAGCGCGGGAATATCAAGACGGGTACAACAAATTTTTTGATGCGAACAATCCGGCCGTGGCCAAAGCACCAGTGCTGCATACCCCAACGGTTCTCAACATTGCGCTCAATTCTGAAGCCTTACTCAAACGCTGTGGCGAAAAGCTGCTGGCGGCTGGGGGAACCATCTGGGATGAAACAGAATTTGCCCAAGCGCACGTGGGTGATGACGGTGTCATCGTGCACACTCATCATCGCTCAACTGGCGAAGCCAAAATCGCTCAGGCCCGTTTATTGATCGATGCGATGGGTACCGCCTCACCGATCGCCTGGCAACTCAATAATGGCCGCGCTTTTGATAGCGTTTGTCCAACCGTGGGAGCCTGTGTTTCGGGGGGCTTTGAGCCCGCTGTTTGGGATTCCACCTACGGTGATGTGCTATTCAGCCACGGTGATATTTCACGCGGTCGGCAACTCATCTGGGAGTTATTTCCCGCTCAGGGTGACGAGTTAACCATCTATCTGTTCCACTATCACGAGGTTAATCCTGAGAATCCCGGTTCACTGCTTGAAATGTACGAAGACTTTTTCCATATCTTGCCTGAGTACCGGCGCTGCAATCTGGACAAGCTCACTTGGCGTAAACCGACCTTTGGCTATATCCCTGGCTACTTTTCTCAAGGTAAGGACGATCGCACCGTCGCTTTTGACCGTTTGGTCGCCATTGGTGATGCTGCTTCTTTGCAATCCCCTTTAGTGTTTACCGGTTTTGGCTCCCTCATTAGAAATCTTCCACGGCTCACTCACTTACTCGATCTGGCATTACGCCATGATCTACTCAAAGCCAAACATCTGAATCAAATTCGGGCTTTTCAGAGCAATATCGCAATTACCTGGCTGTTTTCCAAGGGCATGATGGTGCCGACGGGGCAATCGATTCCTCCCGCCAGAATCAACTCCATGCTCAATACCTTCTTTGGGATTTTAGAGTCTGAAGAAGCTGAAGTTGCTGATCGCTTTATTAAAGATCGCGCCACCTGGAGCGAATTTAATCGGATGGCCCTGACCGCAGCCACCACGAATCCAGCTCTCTTGCTGTGGATTTGGCAACTAGCTGGTGCTAAAGATTTAATTCGCTGGGTGGGCAGCTATCTCAACTACACCTGGCAAACATTTGTCCTCTGGCTGTTTAGCTGGTTTCCGACGTGGCTCAGTGGGAATCAGCCATGGCTAGAACCAACGACCCCCAGACTCTTCTTCTGGATGATGGCTCAGAGTTACCATCTCACCTATGGCATGGGTACACCGCCCCAGAGCCAGAGCGTTAAAATTCACCCCCAGATATTGGCGGATAATAAACAACCCAGTCGAGTTCCTGCTAGTTCCTCAATGCCTGCAGGCAATCGCAGCGTCCTCTCACAATCTGACTAACCCCAATAGTGTTGTCTCAATTGGGTGAAAGTTACTGATCAAAAATTGGACAAGCTGCAACACACAGAAACAGCAGAAGCATTTTGTCTCTAACCTCTAAGCAACTAAACCTCTCATCGCTGAACTTCGGAGGGCTAGCTTAAAGAACTGATCTATAGTGGCATGCAGTCGAGTCAAGCACACACTGTTCCCGACTCCCTATTCCCTGTTCCCTTCAAGCAAACGAACTGTACTTGACCAAACTGCACAGGGCTATACCTCCAGCACTCTATCGGTAGAGTACTCCGCACTCCACTGATAGAGAAGTCATCACATTAATAGACCTCTTGCGTCAATGCTGAGCGCCCCCTTTTCTTGTATGCCCGGAGGGCTTTAAGCCCCCAATACTGGGGGACTTTCGAGCCTATGGTAGGGACATACAGAATCTTCAAGAGCAGTTTCCCCCAAATTTGGGGGACGGAAGGGGGCCTTATTTCATTCGTGCAAGAGGTCCAATGACTGTCCTACGATATCTTCTCTAACAACCGACCCTAGCCATCATTGCTACG
>CAZLYS010000350.1:0-5586 GCA_964563415.1 uncultured Halomicronema sp. | reverse complement strand
CCCGATGAAACTCGGACGTTGGATGAGCGTTGTGTGAGGCGCATCGCGCCCAGCGGGAAGATATTGATGCCGTTATCAATAATCGTGAAGGGATACTCTCCCTTCATGTGGGTGGTGCCCCGCAGTTTCAAGATTTCGATCGTCCGCCGCCGTCGCTCCCCTTCTAGGACATTGCGTACGATGACGACATTATCTGACACAAATTCTTCTACCCCGTAGCGGGCCACCGGGCCATACTCATCGACCCGTTCGGTGGTCATGACGCTAGTGACGCCCATTTGCTTGAGGCGAGCTGACAGCCGAAAAATTTCTCGTCGAACGACAGATGCCGCATCATATTGCTGAAAAATTGCCGTCACCGAGTCAATTGATACTCGCTGCGCTTTGTATTTGCGGATAGCGTACTGTATCCGCTCAATCAGGGCTGACAAATCAAAGTTACCGACGACATCTTGTCCCTCTGGATCAGGAGAGGCATCTAAAATGAAGAGCTTGCCATCGTCAATAAGTTTCTGTAAATCCCACCCAAAGCTCAGCGCATTTTTGACAATATCAGCGGGCGATTCTTCAAAAGTGACAAAAACCCCCGGTTCGTCAAAATGGACGATCCCTAAATACAAAAACTGCACTGCCAGGAGGGTTTTGCCTGTCCCGGAAGTGCCACTGACCAGCGTTGTTCGACCGACTGGTAACCCGCCATGACTAATATCGTCAAACCCTTCAATCAGGGTGCGAATTTTAGCAATGCTATTAGAACGCGTGATCGAATAAATATCAATATCGGCAGGTTGACTCATGGAGTTTATGAAACAGCCTTGTTATTAAAGTAGCCGGTACTCAAAAGAGCTTAGACTTAGGAACTAAGCGTAACGCGATCGCGCCACATTGAAAACTGCCGCTACCTGCAATCTCAGTCTTGTCTGACGCGCCGACCGGCAATCAGGAGAGAGCGTTTCACTTAATATAGAGAGCATCCTCTAATTGTAGAGATCATCTTCTCGGAGCTCTTCATAGAGCAGATCTAGCCCAATTAACACCCGCTCGCGATCGGACAAGTCACCAATGATCTTTCGAACGGGGGGGGGCAAAATCTTAGCCAGAGTCGGCGTGGCAAGAATTTTGTCTTCTTCCGCCAGCTGTGGATTTTTTAACACATCAATTACTTTCAGTGCATACACGCCCTGAAACTCCTGTTCCAAGATCTGGTTGAGGGTTTTAAGCGCTCTTACAGAGTTAGGCGTATTGCCAGCAACATACAACTTGAGAACGTAAGTTTTTTTGGCGGAGGTCATTGGATAAATCAACCAGAACTAAGATGACGGATGTAGAGGCTCACTCACTAGTGCGTCCTGACTGACGCAACCAGAAGCGAGTGTGTCAGCTACTGTATCAGCGCTTTTCTACGCGACGAGGGCAGTAAACAGTCACCAGTCAGGCTCATCATGCTAAGTTCAAGATCCTTGTGCGAACTTGCCTAGCTGCAGGTTCAGTCAGGACGCCAGCCTGAACCCTTTCCAAGGTTTAGGTAACCTAATCAAAGCTATCAAGACAATCTCAAAGGTTACTCATCTCCCGGTTTTTCTTTAGAGTTCAGGTGATCCAATCAGTTAGGGTAGGCCCTGAGTTGATCCACCCCTTGAAGCCGCCAACGACAGTTGCTCTAGAGTCCTGCGCGGATTCGTCTCGCCATCATCGTCAATGATGATTAACCTTTGGATTCCCGAGGAATTGAACGGCGATACATCTCGCACAAATGGGCAACAACATCAATTAAAGTCAGACGGTAATCCAGCAAAATTTCTTCGCTACGGCCTTCTAACTTCAACTGCTTGGCAAACGTTTCCATCAGCTCCATATGAATTTCCACGATCTTAGAGACCGAAACATCGGCGAAGAAAGCAGTATTTACTAAGTTGTCAATTTTTTCGTTGAGTTTGTCATCGTCCTTAAAGTAGCTCAACACCAACAAGCGATAGTCTTTGCGCAGTTTGTTAAAGAGGGCGGCCCGGGGCTCTGGCTCTAGATGGCGCACAAAGTTATTGGGGTCCCGCTTATAAAAGACGCCAATATAGCCTAAGCGTTCACGCAGCTTGTTGGCCAAGCGCTGTTGCTGCAAACTGAGGGCAAATTGTGGATGCTCAGCTGCCGGGGGGGCTATGTCTTCTGCCAGGGGCTGAAAGCAAGGCAGCGTCAAAAATTGATTGATCGCCTGTTGAATGTAGTTATCAAGCTGTCGGAGATCAGGGGCCGCAATACAGATCACTTTTTCGTGATAACTGGCTGCTAAAGTTTGACAACTCGGTGAGACTTGAGAAGAGCAGGTCACCTCATCGCAGTCGTCATCTGAGCAGCTAGTCTCGCTATCAGCGAGATCGACTAACAAAACTGGCAGCAAGACATCCTGACGCTTGAGCCGCTCTAAAAATGCTGGCACGGCGGACGAAAATGCCAACACTAGACAGTCAATCCGATGTCGGTTTTGCCATACCCACTCAAACAAAGCATCAACTACTGGATCGGTGTGAATTTCATAAGCATGTTTATCTAGCCCAGACTCTAAGGCTTGCTGGAGCAAAGATTGAGGGGTAAAACCGCCGATCAGAAAATGTGCATGCAAGGGTTTCAACTCTCTCAGATATCACGAACTCAGCGGCAAGACAAATCTATAGACTAAAGCCCCTGTAATTGGTCTGGATTGCAATTTTGCCAAAGGCGCTTCAATCCTGGATGGCCTACTGGGGTGGCAAGACTTATGTTTATTAGAGATATCAGCCGTATACTGTGGTAAGCACAGTCACGTCGCACAAAATCTCGTCATTACACAGACTGCTGCATTTATATTTCTTTAACTTAATCGTACTGTAAGCTTTCATAAACGTAATCTGAATAATAACCATTAGTTTGGTTGGTGCTTGGATCGGTACTCTCCTTAGCACTGCTAAAGGGTACAGCTCTGGGCGGTCAGTTTTCGAGTTCTAACGGCCTACAAACCTCCCGATGTTCCGATTGCCACTACCGCTAGAAGGATTTTACTCGCACCCTCCATAAAAGATTTTCTGTTTTTGTCAATCAAGGCCACATCGGACATGCCCTTGCCCTCTCTGGCTGAATTTATTCGATTGACTCCTGCTAGCCCAGTCTTTGAGTCCCCAAGTCGCTGGTTAGCAGACTGTGTAGAGAGTCAGGCTGATTACCTCGTTCTACTTGATCAGGATGGGTTTCCGCTGCATGGCCTATCTCTCAGCCAGTTGCTCAGTTTTATTAATATTTCTCACGCTACCCCCTCTGCCCATCATTTTGCGGTTCGGCAAGAACCAGCCACCTTATCAGCAGCCTTAGAAGAAACCGCTGATGTATTGACCCTGATCGAACTTCAGACCCCGATCGAAACAGTTATCCAGCAGGTTGTTACTGCCCCAGAGGATCACTGGGTGGTCATTGATCAGCAGCAACGCTATCAAGGGATGTTAGATATCCCAAGCTTGCTCGCTGCCACTGTTCAAACACTTTCAACTGAAGGGCATCCCATCGCGATCGCGACCAGCCACCAACAAGAGCCCCTGACGTCTCAGAACAACACGGCCCTATTGACCTACCTGGGCCATGAACTCAAAACCCCCCTCACATCTTTACTCGGGTTGTCTAGCTTACTCAAAATGAATAGCGAAAACCTGACCGTGCGTCAGGTGCGGTACACCAGCCTCATTCAACAACACTGTCGTCGCTTAGCAGCCTGGGTCAATACGCTGGTGGATTTAGGCCGCATTGAAAGTGGCACGCTGCAGCTAGTGCCACAGGTGATTGATATAGACGTACTATGGACTGAAGCTTATGAGCAAGCCGCCCTCAGAACCGGACTGGAACAGTCCGTTGCTCCAACAATGCCTCCCGTCATTGTGCCAACCTCACCACCGCTCACTTTAGTCGCTGACCAAGTGCGGCTGCGGCAAATGCTCAGCTGCGTGATGCAAACAGCTCTGGCTAGCAGCAAGACAGCCACGTTGCCCTTAGACGTTTTGCTGTGGGATAACTGGATTGGGTTTTCGATATCTGGCGTAGAAGATCGATTTTCCCTGGAGCATCTGGCCCAAGCGATGATTATGCGGCCCTTTGACGAAGCTCCGGCGGCAGCCACTCCCCTATCCGCAGAAATGGGACATTGGCTAGAATGGCTGCTCGTCAGAAAACTCGCCCAACTGCACCAAGGCGAACTCGTGATGACCGTACAATCATCGGCGGTCATTTGTCCCACCTTGCTTTTGCCGATCTCGCCATTACCTGCCGCCACCAGAAGCAGCCGCTTTTTATTAACCGTTGCGCCCTTTGATACTGAGTCGCTCGCCACACTATGGCAACAAGCGAACCAGCTGAACTATCAATTATTAATTACGTCTCACATCCAAGATGCTTTAGAAGTGGCAACGCATCTGCCAGTGGCTGCAGTGCTGGTGTTGTTGCAATCGCAGCACATGCGCGAAGACTTGCGAGTGCTGCGCAGGGCTTTGACGACTAGCAATCGGTTGTTGGTTGCACTGGTGCCGCCTCACCTCTCGGCTTACTTAGGAGAACTCCCGGTTGATCGAGAGTTGCTATGGCCAACAGATGGTCTGGGTAGTGTATTGCTACAACCCCCGACCTCAATGCCATCTCCAAGTCGCTTGACCATTTTGTATCTGCGCTCAAGTGAGCAATCGCCCGACCCCAGTCAACAATTCCCTCATATCTTTCACGATTTTGGCTGTCGGGTTTTAGAAGTCGATGATTTACAGCAGGCGAGTTTGCTGAGGCGGGTTTGGCAACCCGATGTTGCTGTGCTCGATCCCGCGATCGCGGATCCTCAAACCTATCTACGAACCTTTAGCCAACTCGCAGAATTAACGTCGCTACCCTTGATTACACTGACGATGGCCGCCACCCAAGCAGCCCATGCCATCAACACAATTTCAGTATTTCCTTGCTTAGTCGCAGAAGCGTCGTGGGGTACCCCAGAGTCCGCAGAGCGCATGTCGGCTTGGTTAGTGCAAGTGCTGCAGGTCGCTGTTACAGAAGGCAAGGACTAAATCGATGAAGTGGATGCCTTAAACCAAGGAGCATTTCCCAGCCTGTTGTTGACCTGTGAAAGGTCTCTCTTTGTTTACCCGCTTCCAAGCTCTTCCGTCGGTGACTTTTGCCCTGTAGGATCACAATTGTTGAGTCACGAGTCGACAGTTGACGTCATGAAAACTCTGCATATCAAAGCGATCGCCCATCGCGTGGTCTTGAGCATTGTGTTAGCGATCACAGTCGTCATGGTGGGGATGACCCCAGCTTCTGCAGAGAGCTACGATCGCCAGAGTCTTCGCTATGCTGACTTTTCTAATCAAGACCTGAGTGGTGATGACTTCATCCGGGCAGATATGGCCAATGCCGATCTCCATGGAGCGATTTTGCGCGGCTCGCGGCTGTTTGACACGACCTTGAGTCAGGCCAATCTAACCGGGGCTGATATGACTGGCGCTACCCTCGATGGCGCTCGGTTTATTCGTGCTAATTTGACTAACGCAATTCTCGAAGGGGCCTATGCTTTTGATACGGACTTTCGCGATG
>CAZLYS010000349.1:0-5601 GCA_964563415.1 uncultured Halomicronema sp. | reverse complement strand
CCCTTCGTAAAATCTTCTTTACTTCGGCTGGTTCAGGATGTTCGGCAGAAAAGCTAACCTATCGAGAACTATCAATTTCTACCCCATCCGAGGATCCCGGCACACACTCGTAGCGGTAGTCGCCGTAACGGATTTCCGCACCACACAGGATGGCTCCCTCAAAATTGACACTGACCAAAACAGCGTCACTCAAATCAGCCCCAATCATGAGGGCATTGACAAATTGAGTTTTTTCGACAAAAGCATTGCCAAATCGCGTGCCATATAGCGAGGCATCGGTAAAGTCGGCTCGATACACAATACTCTGATCAAGTTGAGCAGAATTGAAGTTAGCGGCGATCGCAGACACCGACGATAAATAAGCGCCCTGTAAATTAGCCCCACTCAGGTCGGCGTTATCGAGGTTAGTGTGATAGAAGTTAACATCCGTCAAGTCAGCTTGCTCTAAATTAGCCCCACTCAAATCAAGTCGCCGCAGGTCAGCCCCTGAGAGGTCACAGCGTGGGCAAGAGCCCGTCTGCAGCAATTGGGTAAAGGCCACCTCATCTAAGGCCAAACTGGGAGTTGCTAAGGCCAAACCGCTGAGCACAGATAGCGCTAAGGTGGCGTGAATAGAATTGAGAGGAGATGGGCGATCGCTAAATATCATCTTTATTGAAATATCCTGCGGTTCATCTTAATAAATGCGTGGGAATTTGTAGGGCTACTAGCCCCAGACATCTGGTAAGTGCCTATTTGGCTCCAGGTCAAATGTGCTCGAACTCAACCCTCTTCAGCCATAGGATACCCAGGAGACGAGCGCGCAAATCGTCATGATTTATGGCCTATCTAGCGTCCTGATCAGATTAAAGACAACCACGCTCTCCGCCGAAACTATTCTGTCCACAGAGACTTTATCCGGAAGGACTTTCCTAAATATTTTGGAAGAGATTTGCCTGACATCAGTAGATTGATCGCATAATAGCTGATGCTCTGAGTCCAGTAGACCGGGGTGAACAAGGTCTAAGTATTAACCTTTTCATCACCCAGCACTAATGAGAGCTACAGCGTTCAGGCAGTCTACCCTCCCAGAGGGCACTCAAAAATACGAACGACCGTCTCTGCATATATTGAGATACAACGGGTACATTATGAAATCAGTGAAAGCATTGAAGTTTGTAGCAGTTGCGGCTGCTACGACGATCGGAATTTTCGGTAGTTTTAGCCCCTCTCAGGCCACTACTTTTGACGCGGTTGAGGTCGATGAAAGCAGTATGATCTCGGTCGCTATTCCCGGCGGCTCTTTAGTGCCTTACAAGCTTTGGCTAATTCGAGAAACACAGCCAGGAGCCAATTGTTTTTCTGTCAGTGGGGATAATCCTGGCATTGTGGAGCCTCTGTGGCAGACTACCAGTGGCTGTGGCGCTGGATTTGATTCAAACGCCTATTCCATCCTCGTCGAGGGAGAAGAACTGAGAGGTCAGTACAGCCTCATCGTAGAAGAACGTAATGGTGAGTTATTGCTGCTAGGTAAGCCCTTAAGAGGCCGTTCCTTTGTGATTGGGCGTACCGGCGGCATCGTCCCCGGTGGGTTTATGGAAATCGAACTCGAACCCGGTTGGCGCATCACCCAGCGCTCTTTTGAAGGCAGCCGTCTCAGTCACTTTTATTACACCAACGAAGCGAGCTTAGCATCGCTATTAGATGGCGAGCCGGTCGCTACCGACCCGACTCCTACTGATCCCACTCCCCCCACACAACCAGAATATCCCTTCCCAGATATCTCTAGAGATATCTATGCGGATGAGATTACGGCTGCCTTTAACCTCGGCATCGTCGCTGGCGGCACTGATGGTAACTTTGACCCTTTACGGCCCGTTACTCGTGAAGAAGCTGCTTCGATTGTAGCCGAGGCCATTGAGACCAAAGGATTTACGTTCCCTCAAACAGTCACAACAGCACCATTCCCAGATGTGGCGGCCAACCGCTGGAGTGCGGCTAAGATTGATACCTTAAGGAGACGAGGAGTGCTGGCGGGTGATCCAAGTGGTCTATTTCGACCGACTGATACTGTTACCCGAGCAGAGTTAATGTCAATGCTACGCCGCGCTTCTGAACAGATTGTAGCTGCCGGTTCCGAAGATGTTCGAGCCGCTGAACTCACGCCAACTGGCGAGATCTTTAACTTCTCTGACACGTCAGGGCATTGGAATGCTGAGACTATCGCCATGATGTCAGCGTACTGCGGTGTGGCCACCCCTTACAATGAGCGGGGTACGGCGTTCCAACCGAATGCTGCCTCCTTGCGCAACTACACCACAGCAGCAACTTTCCGCATGGTTGATTGTGGAGCCACGCCACTGCCATAGTCAGGATTCAAACAGCTGCCGTTGATCGCCTTTGGGCCTATAGCGGTAGCTGAGATTAGCCAAAAGCCTGCGGTTAGGAGCTTCGCCCCTCAACCGCAGGCTTTTGATTATATGAACGAGCCGATGTCTTACTCTTACTGGGCGTTCATGATCAAGATACCGGGTTCAGACTGGATAGGCACCAAGTCTAGTACGTCTAATTGCGCACAATATTTCAAATCATCTTCTTGATGTAAACGAAGGAGCCGTTGACCATGACTGGCATAGTGCATTAGCTCTAATAGGGAGTCTTGCCACTGCTCATATAGGCTAACTGCGGCAATGGTCGAGTCGTTGCCTGCGATCGCTTTCAGGTCACACTGCAAACGGACACTCAGTTGATGCGCGATCGCCCCAGCACAAACCGTATCTTCGAGAGAATAATCACCTTGCCAGCCGGAGCCGACTAACCACACCTCAGCAGGATTGCGATCTAGTAAAAAGTCGACAACAGCTTGCCGGGTAGTCAAGGCCGCAGTAATCACTACAGGAGCTTGCTGAATACGACGCAGACAACGAGTCCCATTCGTAGTGGTCATGAACAAGTGACGACCTTGGGAACGCGCTTGAGTGTGATCCAATGGGGAGTTGCCCAAATCAAACCCCTCGACTTTAGCGCCGCCGCGCTCTCCCGCTAGCAATCGTTTTTCTGCCGGGTAGGCTTCGCTAGTTGTTCGCAGCTCGTCTAAATCGCTAAATACATGAATTGATTCAGCGCCGACGTTAAGGGCTGCAGCCATCGTTGAAGTGGCGCGTAGGACATCGATCGCGATCGCACAATCGGGTAAGTTTCCTTCCGGAACTTCTTCGGGGGTGTGATAGACAAATACCTTCACAAATCAGGGATGCTCCAACGTTGTTACCTGTGCCAATTTTTCATTCTATGCGGATTGCATCCCAAAAGATAATCAATCTTCCACAGCGTAACTATGAAGCAACGGCATGATGAAAGCGCCCAAACCGATACCGGCAATTGCCCCAAAAAGAGTCATGCGCACATTATCCATGGGCCACCATTCAAAGCCCTGCAAGGCTAGCTCAGCAGGATACGCCATGCACAACGCAAAGGTCAGGCCAAACCCCACCAATCCATAGCGGTCTAGCCAGTAGGCAGCTTGCCCGCGATCGCGGGCATAGAGTAGCCGCATCCCAATCAGCCCAAAAATCGTGCCGTAGCAGCGCATGCACACTGCTGCTATGTGCTCTCCAGCCAAGGCCACACCCATATCTGGCTGCGGACAAACCTGTTGCCCCATGAAGTAAATGATGTCGCTGATTTGCCCCAAAATGGGTAAACCCGATGCGGCCAAAAACGGTGCCGCAAATGGCCCACTCACCATCGCCACCAGGACTAAATCAGCTAACCAGCTTAGCCAGGTACGCTGGGGCAAACGAACAGAAACAGAACCTTGCATCGTGGCACGACTCACTCGTCGCTAACGATTGTAAACACTTAAGGGACGTCACGCAGGCGATCGCCCAATTTCCTCAGCAGAAATTGCTGCACCAGTGTTGCTTAATCTTCAGTTGCGGGAGTTGCTTCATCCTCTTCTTCTGACGTGGCATCGATCTCAGCCTCGGCTGCATCAGCAGGAGGTGTCTGGGTCGATTCTGTCGGCGTCACTTCTAGTCCTGTCCTAGAGGATGGCTCTTTAGCAGGGGCTTTTTCGTCAACCGCTGGCTTCTCCGCTTCAGCGGCAGGCGCTGCCGGGGGCTGCCGACCAATCTCAACACAACCATCGGGAGAATAGGTGACAAGCACCTCAAATTGATACCCCGTAAAGGTCTCAACGGTTGAAAAATCCAACGTCTCAATGTAACCAGTCGCCTGCTGATCGAGTCCCAGGTAGCCAGTACTGCGAATTACTTGGGGCTCTCCCAATAGTTCGCCTGCAGGGCTGACCCAGGCTCCAACCAAACCGTTTTGCGGTTCCTGGGTGAGGCAAATGCCAGCTCCATACTCAATTTCTAGGTTAAGAGGCCGCCGCACAATGCCCTCAGCAACAACTTCTTCGTCAGGGTCAGTCTCATCCTCATCTGAGACCGGGGCTAAGATACCAGCGGTAGCCGCTTCTTCAAACGCACTTCTGATGGCTGCAACCTCACCAATTTCCAGTTCGGTCGCCAACGTTTCACCGAGTTCTAGCCAATCGCCATAGCTGCTGGTAACAGCGGCTTCTGTCATTTGGGTATCGTCAAACGTGTAGGCCGCTAGCCGTTCTTCTAACGTCAGGGTATCTGTAGGGTTACTGTTGGCCGCGATCGCCTCAGCGTCTTCGGCTGACACGGCACTAGAGTCACCATCAGCATCAGAGCGTAGAGCATCGGCACCGGGGGGGCTGACAGAGGCTTGAGCCGAATCATCATTGAGTTGAACCCCATCAGTGTTGTTACCGCCTCTAGTCCCAAGACTCCCGATGGGCGGTAAACCACCAGACAGTGGCACGGGAGAGCCTGAACGAGATTCTAGGCGAGTAATGCCAAACGGGAGGTTATAGGCTGAGGGCGGGGAAGCATTCCGACCTGGAGATAGCAGCGGCTCTGAATTAATGACGCGATCGCTACCACTGAGCTTAGCGCCATCCTCAAACAGCGGGGCCAACGGCTCTAGATCGCTAAATTCATCAAAGTTGTAAAAGGGGCTGGTGAAATCTGGTAGGCGGTCTTGTTCCCCAGGGGTTAACTCGACTAAAGGAACATTACGACTTTCAGCCACCAAGGTTTCTTCGGTCAGTTGGTCAAACCCCAAGCTGGGAAAAGTCGGGCCAGCCGCAAACAACACCCCGTGGAACCCGACTGAGATGACGCCCGCTAACCAAGCCGGAGTCAGCAGTTGTCGCCAGTTGAAGCGCGGTTGAGAAGGTGGGGTGGCAGCCATGAACGAGATCGCTCCCTTAAGCCAAGACGCGATAATTATCCTAGACGTAAATCTGAGGAATGTGTTGCCCCCGTTTTAGCAGATGATGGCCCACAATCAATGATCAATAGCGAAAAATAGGGTAAGTCGAGCTGGGGGCGTTCGCGCAAATCTCGATAAATCTGCTCGTTCGGCTGTGTTGCTCGCACAATGACGCGACTTTGGGCGAGCAAATCGCGGCGCTGCAAAATTTGCCAGACGTCAGCATACACCGAGGCGACCTTCATCAAGACAACAACATCCGCTTGATCGAGGGCCACTTCTAGATCAGCGATCGCATATAGGGCTGGCAACACT
>CAZLYS010000348.1:0-5617 GCA_964563415.1 uncultured Halomicronema sp. | reverse complement strand
TGGCAGGAGATGACGGGCAGCCGCTGTACAATCTAGCCATCGTTCAAGATATTCGGGTTCGCAAACAACTCGAGATTGATCAGCAACAGGCAGAACAGGCACTGCAAGAGCGCGAAGCCCAACTATTAGAAGCCCAGCGATTAGCCCATGTAGGCAATTGGGAATTTGATCTCCACACCCGAGAATTTATCTGTTCGCCAGAACTCTTACGTATCTGTGGCCTTAATGACACCATTACCAGTCATACACTTGAGGAATTTGTCGCCTGCGTTCATCCAGATGATTGGCCAGAGCTAGCTGCCGCTATCCGCCGAACCCGTGACGATGGGACGCCCCACGCCCTGAGTCACCGCATCGTGAGACCTGATGGCACTACTCGCCAAACCTTTTGTAAAGGACAAGCTGTCTTCAATGACCAAAATCAAGTCGTCAAGCTGCGAGGAGTGTCTCAAGATATTACCGAAATCACTGAAACTGAGTTGGCCTTACAAGCGAGTGAACGTAAGTACCAGGCTTTAATCCAGGCTCTCCCCGATTTAATTATGCGCATGAGTCGCGACGGGGTGTTCTTAGATCTGTTTGCAGCCAGCAACATGACCGTGTTAGGTGGGCGAGACAAGTTCGTTGGGCGCAATATCTTTAACAGCGATTTGCCTGCCGATGTGTCTGCTCAACGTATGGAGTATGTGGGTAAAGCCCTTAGCACCAGCGAGCTACAGGTTTATGAGCAAACCTTGTTTAATGGCCAACGCGAAGTTATCGAAGAAGTGCGCATTCTGCCATCAGGACCTGACGAGGTCTTAGTAATTGCGCGCGACATTACTGAGCGCAAAGCTGCAGAAAATTCATTGAGTCTCGCTAACGAGTCCCTAAACCAACAAACTAAACAACTACAACACGCTAACGAAGCACTGGCTCAAGCACTCCAAAAACTCCAGGTTGAGCAAGCAGAACGGCAGATTCAGTACCGGGAGCTTGTTTTTATCCGCAAAGCCATTGAGATTGAGAAGCGCCGCTATCAAGATCTATTCAACTTTGCACCTGATGGTTATGTTGTTACAGATGCTGAGGGGTTAATTCAAGAAGCAAATCGTGCGATCGCGGCTTTGACTGGCACCGAACAGTTCCAATTGGTGGGCTCCCCGCTGAGCGTCTTCATTGATGAGTCCAGTCGCTCAGCTTTTAGCGACTTGTTATTGGCACTAAAGCAATCTTCTTTAGACACCAAGCTAGAAACTGAGGACCTGCAACTTAAGTCAAAACTCAGAGGTCCGACTCCAGTCGCGATCACCAGCACCGCCATTTTGGATGATCAAGAAAACTGCATTGGTAGTCGCTGGCGCATTCAAGATATTAGCGATCGCAAACAGGTTGAGCGAGCTCTGCAAAACAGCGAAGAGCAATTGCGACTGGCGCTAGATTTTGGGCGCATTGGTATTTGGGATTGGGATATCGCCACCTCTAACTTGGTTTGGAACGACATTACCTATGAAATCTTTGGCTACGACTCAACTGATATTGAACTCACCTACGATACCTGGCTAAACACCGTGCATCCTGATGACCGGGAGGCGGTGGCGGCTATAGTTGCCACCGCAATCGCTGAACAACGGAGTTCTACCGTCGAGTATCGCATCATTCATCCCGATGGCATTCACCGCTGGATTGCCGACTGCGGACACACTTTGTATGACGCAGTCGGCAATCCAGTGCGAGTGATCGGCGTTGTCACTGATATCACTGAGCGCAAGCAGGCTGAACTAGCACTACAGGCCAGCGAGCGCCGCTACGCCACTCTGACAGAAAATTCCCCGGTGGGCATTTTTCAAACCGATACTAACGGCCATTGCGTTTATCACAATCCGAGGTGGTGCGAAATTTCTGGGTTATCTCTCGAAGAAAGTCTAGGACCCAATTGGGCTAAGGCATTGCACCCAGATGATCGAGAACGGGTGACGGCTGCCTGGTACAGGACAATCTCGCAGCAAGCTGACTTTAAGATCGAATGTCGCTTCCAGCAACCGAGCGGCCAAGTCTTGTGGATTTATGCACAGGCCACCCCCCTGCTCGGTGAGCAAGGTGCCTTGCTCGGCTATATCGGGACTGTGACCGACATTACAGAGCGTTATCAGGCTGAAGCTGCTCTCCGAGAAAGCGAAGCCAAATTTCGGCAGTTAGCAGATAACATCACCTCCATTTTCTTCATTCATGACGCCCAAACCGGTGCCCTGCTCTATGCCAGTCCGGCTTTTGAAACCATTTGGGGCATCCCCTGTGAGGTACTCCATGAAAATCCCCATGTTTGGCTAGATTACTTAAATCCCGACGATGTGGACTGGTTAATAGCTGCCGTTGAAGAACTCAATTTCGATGTGTTGGGCAATGCTGAATATCGCATCATTCGACCCGATGGCGAAGCCCGTTGGATTGCTTCACGAAGTTTTCCCATTAAGGATGCGAGTGGTCAGGTCTATCGCATCGCTGGTGTTGCTGAAGATATCAGCGATCGCAAAGCCGCAGAGGCCGCCCTGCGGGCTAGCGAAGAGAGTCTACGGACGGCCTTAGAAGCAGCTCAAATGGGAAGCTGGAACTGGAATCTGGAAACCGACGAAGTCATTTGGTCAGCAAGTTTAGAGGAGCTTATGGGCCTAGAGCCCGGCACCTTTAACGGCGACTTCGAGATCGCCATGAACATTATTCATCCAGATGATCGCCAACGCGTTACTGATCTAACTACCTATAGCATTCAACACAAGGTTCCTTGTTATGCCGAATTTCGTATTGTTAAAGCGAACGATGAGATTCGGTGGTTGGCTTCTCGGGGCAACGTGATTCAAGATGCCCACGGCCAGCCAATTAGGATGGCCGGCTTGGATATGGATATCACCGATCGCAAAGTGGCCGAGCTCTCTCTACAGCGCAAGAATGCTCTGCTGGGGGCCATCAATATGGCCCAAACGCAATTTATGACCAATGCAGATCCTGGGTTGCTCTTTGACCACCTACTCGAAACCCTGCTGGAACTGACGGATAGCGAATATGGTTTGATTGGCGAAATTTCCGTGACTGATGAGGGTGACGCCTACGTCAACGACGCTTATGTCAAAATGCGAGGCCAACCTCACCAGAAAGTGACCACCCTTGCTAAGGTTGCCTGGTTCGTTGCTGACCATGATGACAACGACGAAGTTGCCCGTCCAGAAAACATCAACTTACGCTCGCTACAACCCTTGATCAATCAAGTCATGGCGACTGGGCAACCAGTAATTGCGAATCATTTTATGTCTGATGGCCAGTCAAGCCATCAACTCGACAGTCATGCTCCCTTCGAAACATTTTTGGGTGTTCCCTTTCATCGGGGTGACCAGCTTGCAGGCGTCGTGGGTCTGGTTAATCGTACTGATGGCTATGACCACTCGATGCTCGACGAACTAGGCCTCTTTCTCAATACCTGTCAGAGCATGATTGAAGCTTATCGGAATGAGACGAAACGGCAGCAAGCGGAGCAAGCGCTGCTGCAGCTTAACGACGAGTTAGAACAGCGAGTGCAACGGCGAACTGCCACATTAATCCGCTCAGAGGCCGATCTGCGCACGATTTTCAACCATGTCTATGACGCGATTTTTATTCACGATTTAGACGGCACCATTTTAGATGTGAACGATCGCGCCCTCCAATTACATCGAGCAACGCACGAGCAACTGGTTGCCTCTAGTATTGCGGAACTCTCTGCCTACGATGCCACCGTTGAGCACATACCAGAGTTGCTTAACCGGGCTCTCAAGGGCGAAGTACTCCAATTTGAATGGAAAACCCGGCGGTATGCTGACCAGGTCACTTTGGAGACTGAGGTATCGTTACGCAGCGCTGAGTTAGGCAATCGCTCAGTGATCATTGCTGGGGTGCGTGACATTAGCGATCGCAAACAAGCTGAACGGCAACTTGAGGCAGAACGTCTCCGGCTACAGGTAGCTCTCGAAGCCGCCCAAATGGGCACTTGGGAATCTGATCTGAAAACTGAGTTCTGGTCAACCAAAGCAGAAGCTATTTTTGGCTATGCGCCAGGGACGTTTTGCGGCGATTACACGGTCTTCCTAGAGCAGGTGCATCCTGATGATCGAGAGCGAGTATTAGCCATTGAAACTCAATCTTTTGCAGAACAAGGTGCTTACTCACACGAATTTCGGATTCAGCGATTAGATGGCGAGCATCGCTGGATCGCCTCCCACGCCAAAGTGGTGGCCAACAAAATGGGCACTAACAATCGCATGATTGGGGTCGTTCAAGACATTACCGATCGCAAACAAGCCGAAGAAGCTCTGAGAGATAGTGAAGCCCGGTTTCGACAAATTGCAGAAAATATCAAAGAGGTCTTTTGGTTGACCACAGCAAACCATGAAGCTCTCTACACCAGCCCTGCTTATGAACAGATTTGGGGCCAATCCCCTGAGACCATCACGGCTGATAGCTATTTAGAAACGATTTTTCCGGATGATCGCGATCGGGTCATAAACCGCTTTGGTCTGGACATAAATAGCCCTTCCCAAGATATTCTCGCGGGTGAAACGGAAATTGAATATCGCATTATTCGCCCCGATGGCGAAGTCCGGTGGATTCGCGATCGCGCTTTCCCCGTTACCGATGAAGAAGGTCGCATCACCAGAATTGCAGGCGTTGCCGAAGACATCACTGATCGTAAAAGACTAGAACAAGAACAAGCGCGACTCCTGACAATTCTCGAAGCCTCACCCGATCATATTGGCATCGCCACTCCTGAAGGCAAAATTATCTGGAACAATCAGCAAGGTCGGCGGATACGCGGGTTACCCCTCAACGCCGATGCAACTGAATCTTCCTTAGCGACGTATCATCCCCAGTGGACTTTAGAAATCCTGCTCAATCAGGCCATCCCCACGGCCATCAAAGAGGGCATTTGGGTTGGCGAAACTGCCTTATTAGACGCCAACGACGAAGAGATTCCGGTTTCGCAGCTGGTTTTGGCTCACAAATCCGACACCGGAGACGTGGAGTACCTGTCCACCATCATTCGTGACATCAGTCCCCTTAAAGCAGCAGAAATAGCCCTCCGTCGCAGCAATGAAGAACTCGAAGCTCGCGTGGCCGAACGCACGGCTGACTATCTAGCGGCGAAAGATGCAGCAGAAGCGGCAAGTCGGGCTAAAAGTACCTTTTTTGCCAATATGAGCCATGAGTTGCGAACGCCACTCAACGCCATTCTGGGGTTTAGTCAGCTAATGGGTCGTGACTCTGTTTTGTCTGCCAAGCATTTAGAAGAGATCAAGATCATCAACCGCAGTGGTGAGCATCTCCTCACTCTCATCAACGACATTTTAGAAATGTCCAAAATTGAAGCTGGGCAGGCTACGTTAACGGCAACCAACTTTGAGCTGTACCAAATGCTCAGTAGCCTCACTGACATGCTACGGCTCAAGGCTGAGGCCAAAAACCTGCAGTTTATGATTACCCTGCACCCGCAACTTCCACGCTATATCCGTACTGATGGGCACAAGTTGCGGCAGGTGCTACTGAATTTACTCAGTAACGCCATCAAGTTCACCCAGGCTGGTTATGTGGTTCTCCGGGTAGAACCCAACCT
>CAZLYS010000347.1:0-5620 GCA_964563415.1 uncultured Halomicronema sp. | reverse complement strand
TACATGGCTCTCACCTCCTCCATAGGGCGGATGTTGCGATCTCGATCTGAGTTTTCTGCTCCGAAAGTTGCCCCTCTTATAACAAAGGCCTTGATTACAACAGAACACTTGAACCATTTACCGTTGTAATCACTTCACTGCCCTCCATCCGATCAAAACGGGCTTATACCCTGAAACCTCGTGAGCTTGATGACAGAACAGGGGTGGGGCTCTAGAGCAGTTAGGGGTGGGGCTCTAGAATTTTTAGGATCGGGGCTCTAGACAATTCCTGTAATCAGGAGACTCTTTGTAATCACTGCGGTCTGGCTGCCTCTAAATGTTGCGTGCCGCTGATCACAAATCATGACCTCAACACTAGATACCCTTTCGAGATCGGGTATGGGGGTCTAGTGAATGGTGTAATCAGGGACGGGGCTCTAGTAATGGTTGTAATCACTTGTGATCGCTCAAAAGCCTTGACTGTAAGACGTTTCAAAATGGGTATGGGGGTCTAGTAATGGTTGTAATCAGGGACGGGGCTCTAGTAATGGTTGTAATCACTTGTGATCGCTCCAAGGCATTGAACTATGAGCTATTCCAATACAGGTATGGGGGTCTAGTGAATGGTGTAATCAGATGCGGGGGTCTAGTCATTTTGTAATCACCTGTGATCGTCCCCATCCCTTGGCGATTCAACCTTGCTGCCAGGAGTGAGGATTTAGAAATGTTGTGATCAGTCACCGTCAAGCCGCTAGGACCAACGACGCAGTTCAGTTGTTATCACATGTAGTCAAACACTCGCATTAACACCATCTCGTTGTCAGGAGAGATGGTCCGAGTGCCATTTTCAATCATCGAAATCAGCCCCTGACTCATGCCGGTCAAGGTGGCCAGCCTGCGCTGACTCCAGCCCTTTTCACTGCGCAGGGCTTTCACGTCATCTCCTGTTAAGGTCGCCACGGTGGCCGCTGGCGTCACCTGGGCAGAGTCGGGCTGGCTATGACCATTGCCCGCTCCCGGCAGTTTTTGAGTCACCCAATCATCGGGGGGACTGACCCAGATATACGCCGCTAACAACCGTTCAAAAAAGCCCCTCGGGCGGCGCGTATCCGCCCTTCCTAACCCAATGGGCTGAATATCATCAGGATAGGATTCCGCATCAAACTTGATACGCCAACCGCGATCGTGCAGCGTGAAAATGTCTTCGTCCCAAGTATTGGCGAGCTTTTTGCGGAGCTGCAAATCAGATTTAGCTTCCTCCACCTTGGTTGGACCGTAGGCCACTTCCATCAACGTTTGTACGCTCAAGGCCTGCTTTTTATTGGTTTGCGACTTGAACAAGAGCCATACCATCAACCGGGCCGCCCCTTCGCGGTGTTGCCAAATGCTCATCACGCTCTCTAGCAAAGACTTCGAGAGCGTCCCTTGCTGAGCCACGGCCTGTCGATCGGCCTCGCCTTCTTCATTGAGGAAATATTTGGCCCACAACCCAGCTTTGACAATAAAGGAAATGCCCGCAATCTCTTTGTTGCCAAAGATGTCTTGCTGATAGTGATAGCGAGTACCGAGAATGTGCCAAAGGCGGCCTTCTTCCACCGTGAAACCTTTGCGACGACCCCGTTGCGGCCAAGAGATATACGTCGTGATTTTGCAGGGCTGCTTCGCGATCTCTTCAATCAGCGCGAGTTTTTCCTTACGCGATTTGTCAGTGCGTTTTTGCAAACCGAGGTAAGCTTCGATTTGGCGATCGTCGATCACGATTTCCTCATCCCATGGCTGCTCGACTTGGGTCGCGTGGGCCGCATAAATGAGGTGCATGCAAGCTGCGCGAATATCAAAGTTGTCAATCACCGCCAATGCGGCTGCGCCTGCCAGCGTCGCTGGGTGTTCATCTTCAGTATTTTCGGCCACCCAGAAGTAGATCGCCCCCTGGCCATCATCCACATCGCGGGTATAGCAAAGCTTGCCGTCGGGGTCCATGACCCAGGGCAGGTGTTTCCGCTGGGTCAGGATATTGCTTGCTTCCCACAGTGGCAGTGACGACGCCAGTGGGGCCGCATCACCTTCTACAAAGAGACTCGGATTCGTCGCTGGTCGCTCTTTAGAAGCATTGGCACTGCCTTTTGTGGGCTTCGGGGCAGCTTTCTTCAGTTCTGACGGATCGGGAGAGGGCACTGAAGCCATAACCATAAGTCCCTTGAATGGTGAGAGTGTACTCCGCCGTCGGAAATAAGAGTCATATCAAAGCATCATCAATCGTTAGGCGATCAAGACTATTCATTACCCTTCACCTCTGGGCTAGGGGAAGGAATCTTGCCCTGATCATCCGCATCTCTTACTGCTGATTCCACAAGGAACGCCGCAAGCGTGGAGGGTTTATTGCGTTCGGACTCGGCCCAGCGCTCCAATGCATCGGCTATGCCATCCGGCAACGTGATGAAGTAACGCTTAGACACGATTTCCGCTTCCACCATGAATTCCGCCCCAATACTACTACTGACTAGCTTTTTAGTAACTCATCGCATCAAAGATAGCTTATTTATATCTAATTAGTTACTTTTATGCTATCACTAGATCATGAAACGTGATGAAATCCCATGAAAGTTCCTGGAACCGAAACCTTCATCAGTCGAAAGGACGTGATTCGGCAGCTTTCAAGGCTTCGCTACCCCGATGGCACCCAAGAAATTAGTCGCCCGACGCTGCATCGTTGGCGAAACCTCGCGAACTGCCCTGCAACGAAATATTTCAACGCAGAACAGTTTGGGCGGCTCTGTCGCATCGCGACGTTGGCCTATCAAGGGCTGACCTATGAACAAATTGCTCTTTATTTAGGAACAAACCATGACTCAACAACCGCTCAAACGACCACAGCGACCTCACAGCAACAGGCAGCAAGAGGCGGCGTCCCCACAGGACTCGACTTCCTCTACCGCGATTGAGCTGTTGCAGACGGCTTTGCAACATGCAAATCAGGCGGAATTGGCAGACTTTGCCCAGTTACTGCAAGACCATCAGACTCACCAGAGACAAACCGCACAGCAGATTGCCCATTACTTACGTCCAGCGTTGGGAGGCCAGTCTCTTGCCCAGATGGTCTTAGACGAGTTGGCGGGCACAGTGGCACGACCGCAGCGGTTAGCGTTTGAGGCGGAATCGCTGGAGGTGCCGCAGCTCCCAGATTATGAGCTCTTTCAAAAGCATTACGAACGGCATTCGTTACCGCCCTTGCCAGAGGCTGAGGCGACTCGTTAGTACCTGACTTGCAATTTTGTTTAACCCCCTGCTGACCGACCAAAGCTCCACAGGGGGCCGTCCCTTTCACATAGGACACATCAATCATGACAGACATCCAATTTGGCGGGGTGACTATTCCATCACAACAAACACTCTCACCAGCAGGGCACGATGACATTGCTTTTCGCCCTGCCTGTAACCAGCTTGTTCCCGTCCAATATGGCAGCGATATCTCGTGGACATTAACGCTCTCTGATGGCACCTTGCACCACTTGCAGCAGTTCCCCCCAATGCCAGAACTCGACGCCTTCAAAGAACTCGACTCCTACGGTATCTGCAAGCTAGGCGGTGAGCATGTGCCCCTGGTCTATACCGACCAAGTACCCCAGCGCCAGGTCGCTCAGTTTGCCGTCAGTCCTGATACGGGGGCCGATGTCAGCACAGCAGGGCAGCCGGTCCAAGCTGTGACACCGGCGATGCCTAACAACTCAATGCCACTATGGGCGATCGCTTCTGGCGGGCTGTTACTGATTACCCTTGCAGTCGGTTTTGTATGGCTCGTCCGTCGAGAGGATAACCGTAAGGCCCAACAACCAAAGTCAAAACAGAACAGCAATAACGCCTCAGCTCTAGACAACCTGTTTGGAGGTGAAAACGATGCGTAACCCTATGCTCTTGCTCGCCTTTCCAACTGCTGTGATGGTCATTGGTGCCGTTGTGACTTCAATGGATACGGAGCGGGCTGAACGTCAGTCCTGGCAGCAGTTTGCCGCCAACGCCAAAGTGAATGCTGAGATTCAGGAAGATCGGTTATTGGCTGAATCTGGTTTAGCTGAGACTCGATACGACAGTGGGGCTTGTGTCCTTTCCGAAGTCGCATTGCAGCCGGGAATGACGGTCTCTAACCTGACTGCTGGCTCTGCTGTCTGTGACAACGAAGGGACTACCGCCGTCGTGGCTGAGAATGGCAGCTTGCAAGGCTTTGCCCGCACTAACGACACCGCCACAATTCGGAGGTTTTTAGGATGGTAGCCACACAGACCCAGAAAAAGAAAAAGAAGAAGAAAAAGAAGCGTCAATCCGACTACCCTCAAGGGTTTACAGACCATCGCAAGGGTAATCCCAAAAACGATCCTAAAAAAGTCGATAGCCTCATTGGTTGGATCATCCTCATCGGCTTTGGGGGCGTCGTATTCCTGGCGCTGTGTCAGAACATCGCCCCCTACAGCAGTCTCATCACCAACCTAGTTGACGGCTTTTGGCTATTCCGTTGGGTTAGGCCGTTAGCCAGAATCACGGGCTTCATTCTGGGGACGTTCACCCTGGCAGCGGTGCAAGCAGCTGAAGTGTGGCCGCTACTGCTACTCGATACCCCAGCAGAAGAACGCAACGAAGACTGGAATCGCAAAATTCGGGTCGCTTGCACGGTGGCCAGCGGGGGGTATGCCGTCGATGCCTTTGCCTGTGCAAACTTCTGGCCTCCACTGAAGGTGGCCTTTGCCACGTTCCGTTATGCCCCCACTTTGGGCGCGATCGCTTGGGGCAATATTGCGATTGCCTTGTTCACACTGTTTGGTTTAGCCGCTTATGTGTGGCTGTGGCGCTATATCCGGAAGGTGATGTGATGACGAAAGAACAATTGCTACTGGCCACTAAGAATCGGGCCATTTCTCGTTGCTGGATCACACACACTGGCTATGGACAGATTGCTGCTGCCACTGCGGGTTTGCTTTGGCCGATTGGTACGGTGGTTGCTGGGCCTTGGGGGATTGTCGCAATGGGAGGCTTTGCTGGAGTAATTCTTGTCGGCTCTGTCTGGTCAGCGTCCAAAGAAGCCGATGCCATTGATCTGCAGGTGAGTCAGGGTGACTTTAGCAAGATGGGGGAATACCTGACTCAAGACGATTTGTTCGACTTACAGCGCAAAGCGATCGCCGCTGGGTTGGTATCCGAAAAAAAGAACAGCCCCGTCATGGGGCAGAATCCGACATCTGGGAATGGGACGAGCACACCCAGCAATGGCACCGCTGCCAGTCTTCCTAGAGCTGTTGCCCAGCTAGATGATGCAGCTCCCCATTTGTTCATGGTGGGACGCACCAGAGAGGGCAAGTCAGAGACGTTAAAGCACCTCATTGGGGCTGAGAAACGAGTCTGGTATGTCACCTCTAAGGCAACTGACAAGGTACCGGAGCATTGGAAGGGGTATCGGGTTGGGGGGCCAAAACTGGGTGAGCAGATGACCTGGCTGCTTGACCAATGGGAAGCTTCCCTGCTCAATCATCTGGAGGGCACCGATAAAGACCGGGAATGGTTTGTCATTGATGAGGCAGTGGGTATCCTGCAAAGCCTCAAGACTAAGGGGTTTAAGGACGTTGCGGAAAGGTTACGCGGTTTCATTGTGGAG
>CAZLYS010000346.1:0-5629 GCA_964563415.1 uncultured Halomicronema sp. | reverse complement strand
GCAGCATAGGCGTACCCTTGGAAGTATATTTCCAAAATACTGTATAGATATAAGGAAGTAGTTTATACCTCAGCTCAATAGCTTCTCTTACCAAATCTGTAATCTCCGGCCCGAAAGACCATGGCTCCTGCTCACCGTGATCACCTGAAGAGTGCGTTCTAAAATACGGATGGAACACCGCCATTTGTACCCAACGCAGATATAGCTCACCACTAGGATCTCCAATAAATCCTCCAATGTCAGATCCACAGAAGGAAATACCTGAAATAGCCAGTCTCTGGCACTGCATATTGGCTATCCAGAGGTGCTCCCAGGTAGCAATATTATCCCCAGTCCAAACGGCAGAAAAACGCTGCACACCTGAATAACCTGAACGCGTAAGCACTACAGGCCTTCTTGGGTACACGGCTTCCTTCACGCCTTCATAGGTAGCACGCGCCATCTGCATACCGTAGACATTGTGCGCCTTACGGTGGCTACATGGATGCCCATCAAAATCATGTCTGGTGTCATCAGGGAAGGTTCCAATACCGAAGACTGCTGGCTCATTCATGTCATTCCATACCCCATGTATGCCAGAAGCCATGAACTCCTCATACAGTCCTGCCCACCATTTCCTCACTTCCGGATCTGTAAAGTCCGGGAAATAACACATGCCCGGCCATACTTCTCCTTCCATCAAGGGGCCATCAGCTCTTCTACAGAAGTAGCCATTCTCTATTCCTTCCTGATAAACGAAATAATCTTTATCTTTTTTAATTCCCGGATCTATGATCACAACCGTCTTAAAGCCATCCTCAGCCAACTCCTCTATCATCCGCTTAGGATCAGGAAACTTTTCCTTATCCCAGGTAAAGCACCTAAAGCCATCCATGTAGTCGATGTCAATATTCATGACATCACATGGAATTTTCCTGGCTCTCATTTCACCAGTGATTTCTTTCACCTTAGATTCAGGATAGTAGCTCCACTTGGACTGTTGGTAACCCAGTGCCCATAAGGGAGGTAATTCCGGTGTACCTGTTAGGTAAGCATATCGCTCTGAAACGGTAGTCAGTTCCGGCCCATAGATGAAATAGTAGTTCATCTCACCACCAGGAGCCCAGAAACTACATACATCTCCTCTTTCGTGCCCAAAATCGAAATTCGTCCTGAAAGTATTATCCAGGAAGATTCCATAGGCCATGCCATGATGAAGGCCCAGGTAAAAAGGTATATTTTTGTACAGCGGATCACGCTGCTTTTCAAATCCATAGGTATCAGACCCCCAGTTTTCCAACCTCATCCCACGGAGATTCAGCTCCCTGGGCTTATCTCCCATTCCATAGAAGTTCTCCTGCTCCTGTATCCTCTTGGAACAGTAGACTATGTTTCCCCCCTTTTCCTTATATGGCTCCCAGTGGAATCCATGCTCATCCTCATTGATGAGTCGTCCTACCTTATCTACAATGGTGATTTTTAAGGTCTTGGTTACCTTACAAATGATTTCCTTAGTGATCAGGTGGTATTGGTCCCCCACTACTTTTACCTGATAGGAAACTTCCTCCTGAGGTAAATCTTCTCTTACTGCATAAGAAAAATCATCATCAAATCTGCCTTCTGGAGAGAAACGGAACCTCAAAATAGTATCCGTAACTATGCTGATTTCAAGTATAGTTTCCGGACAATACAGATACAGCTTGTTTCCATCTTTCTCCCATCTCTGGACAATCTGAGGAGACATTTTTCTACGGACCTCCTCGCGCCCAAGTTGCATGTAGTTCATAATCTAAACCTATTCAAATTAGCAGGTGATTTTCCAGCGAGAAATGTGTGATTAACAAATACGTCTGTGGAGACTATCATTGCTACAATTCCCTAATATTCGAAGGGTCAATCTACTAAAATAGCCTGATGTTTGAATCCTTTTTGGGACTCAAGTTTTCATTATCTCCATTTATTTTCTTCCGAAATCGTTACCGGAACCCTAATAGCTCAAAAAACGAAACTGATAGTACTACTTTTCTTTTCGCATTTGTAAGCTGTCTGGATAAATGTAAGAATAGGATTCAGGAATTCTCATGCAAATAGCGCTCAAATAGGGCATCAATAGGGGAAAGAATACATTTACCCATCTTCAGTCCTTTCTCTTCCATGGCAAGCTGTAAGAATTCTAAATAATAGTGCCCTATGGACCCCACCACGTCTATTTCCCAATGGGCAGATTCTTCAAAGTGGCAAACCGTAGTTTCCAGAAAAAGGCGGAACCTCTTCTGTAACATTCTACTGATATCAGGGAACTTAGAGAAATGGGAAATATGTGGACTCAATGAAGCGAGGGCCAGATTAGGTCTCGCATTATTCTGGATATCTATGATGATTTCGTACAGGCTTTTTTCGTAGTGATTCTCCACATACGTTCGTATCTCTGGCGGAAAAAAGTTATGGGCCATCCCTTTGACAAACTGTCTGCCAAGGTCTGCTCCTCCTCCTTCATCTCCCACTAAATAGCCCCAGCCTCCTCTTCTATGATGGATTTTGCTGTTTTTAAACAAGCAGGAATTTGACCCTGTACCCAAAATACAGACTATACCCTCATCTCTTTGGGTAGCATGAGCTGCAGCTTCCAGGTCCGTATAAAGGATGAAAGATGAAGCCGATAAATGCTTCTGAAGAGACGTTAAGAGCAACTTCCTATACGCAGGAGAAGACAAGCCTGCCCCATAGAAAATGACTTTTTCCACTTCCTGAAGTCCGTTTTCAGAGAAAACCTTACTTAATGCTTCATGTATATGAAATGCTCCAAGGGTACTTGGATTAAGTCCCAGACTTCTAAAGGAAACTAAGCCTTCCCCTTCTCTATACCATCGCCACTCTGTTTTGGTAGCGCCGCTCTCTGCCAGTAAAAAGCTTCCCTTAGCCATTCACCTTCTTTTTGGATTTTCGCTTAGGACTCTTCTTTTCAGGTGGAGGTCCTTGCTTGAGCTTTAACTCCAAATCTGAGACAATTTGCATATAGTAAGAATAGGCAGAAGAAATATGCTCATATGGATAGCCTGAAATATCTGCCAGATTATAGTCGGTATGCATACGTTGGAGGTGGTCTACCTGCTGTAGGAGTAACCAGTCCTGCTTTATTTCCGGAGAAAAATTCTCTCCATGTGTCTCCCTCAACTTCAATAAGCTTTCCATGGCTTCCACCTGTCGGGAATTGGCCCGAAAGATGTCTGTATGTGGATGCTCTGTAACAAAGTCCGTTACATCCCATACTTCAGAAGGCTGTTTCTCCTTCCTTATTGTTTCCATGTTCTCAAAACTGAAGGCGTTTCTCTTCATGACTTCCTCAGGAAACCTTCTTAAGAAATCAAATATCCCCTCGCTTGACTTCCGCATGAGTCCGAATGTCTGGAGCGGAAAGCAGAGGCTAATATTTTCTGCTATGTTAGAAAGATAATGTATCCATGAAGCATACTTTTCTACCGTTAGAGGAAAGGCATCCCACTGCCTGTTTCCCATATCATACATCACATTCATGCAAAGCTTCCTGTCCCGGAGAAAAACCGTAAGATCAGGCGTATGCATCACATGGTATAGCTTATTAGGATTCCTGCCGTTCAGCATCTCCTCCGATCCCTCCGCTAGTACGCCTTGCATACCTATATGCTTCAGGTAAAAGCCCAAAAGATTATTATACAGCCAGCCCGGAGAAAAGAAGATCTTGGAACAGCCGCCAAAATACTCTTCCATAACCTCCTCATGTAAGTTGATCTGTTCTGTAAAGGCTTCCCTGTCATTCAGGAATGCATAAGAATAGGTGTAAGTCCCGGAAAGCATAGAAATGACCCCTTTCTTCACCAGTTTCTGGATTTTCTTTAAGCTGGCAGGGGACAACTTGGCCATTTTCCGGACCAGAAAACCAGGGATATAGAGGGAGAAGGATGTGTCCCCTTTTTTGGCCCATTCTTCCCAAATTTCCAGGCAGGGTTGGAGGCACTGGATTTCAATGGTCTTGAAATCTTCCTCCCACCTTTCCCAATCCCAATAGGATTCCGGGCTCCCGAGGTCAAAAATGGAATACGGTTTCATCACCACAGGATGATGAAGGTAAAAACACATGCTTACAGATGGCATAAGTAGTAGCGGCGTTTATCAGGAAATGATGGTATTATAAGCCTTCAGAATTTTCTGAGCGGTGTCATCCCAGTTGACAGTCAGATCTTCATGCTGCCTGGAGACAACTTGTTGATAATATACTTCATTTTCGAGGAGATTCAGAACTTCTCTGACCATTTTCTCTGTTTCCCAGTAATTCACTTTTATGGCTCCTTCCAGGATTTCAGAAACCCCTGACTGTTTGGAAATCACGCAGGGAATCCCAAACTGGGCAGCTTCTATAGCCACCAACCCAAAAGGCTCTGACACTGAGGGCATCACCAGCACATCTGTCATGGATAAGAGGTCCTTAACCAGGCTCTGGTTTAGGAAGCCGGTAAAGTGAAACTTATTTCCTAACCTTTTAGCAGCTACCAGGTCCATCATAGCTTCTGTAAGGTCTCCCTTACCTGCCATCACAAACCGCACATTCTCATTCTCCTTGAGTACTTTCTCAGCCAGATCCACAAAAAAGGCAGGGCCCTTCTGTCGGGTAATTCTCCCAAGGAAGACCACCAGCTTTTCAGGAAACTTCCTTGAACTGATAAAAGAATCCACATCTGAGATAGCATTGTGAATAGGAAGCACCTTATCTGAATCTATCCCATAAATATCCGTGATGATGTTCGCTGTATACTGACTGACGGGAATAATTAAATCTGCCTGTTCCAATGCAAACTGCTCAACCTGGAAAATCCAGTTTTTTGTCCTCAGCCCACTTCTGTCATACTCCAGAGAATGTACATGTAATACCAGTGGGATATCATGTTGGGCTTTTACTTCCAAACCAGCCAAAAAAGTCATCCAGTCATGCGCATGAATGATGTCGTACTCATTTGCCTGAACCAGTCCTGCCACTGCCTTACTGTAGGAAAGAATATCCTGCAGCATATTATCCCCGTAAAGCTCTTTCAGTTTAAGTGGTAAAAGTGCCTTTATGTCATCCAGGCTTAGAATAGGAGCAGGTTCAAGCTCCTCTATGGGTTGAAGAAGAGATCCTGATAATTCTACTTCGCTTCCCTCTTTAGCTTCCTTTGTGGCTGTTCCTACCACTGCGGCTTCTGTACTCGCGAGATACTCAGGCGCTTTGATGGAGAATACATCCTGTAGGTGCGTGGATTCAACTGGAAGAAAAATCTCTGATAAGTCAGCATAGGGATTCAATTTACTTTTGACCAGTGCCAGCTCTGCATTGGAAAGAATCTGTAGGTAAATCTCATGACCTTCAGGAACCTGAGATACGACAGATTCGTTGGCTAGAGAGATTATTTCTCCATGAGGCAGGAGGCTTTCTTCTCCATTAGGGACTATGACAGTTAGGTCTGTGAGGTCTGACAGGGCGCGGCTGATTTCAAGACTTGCCTTACCCAAACCTCCTGTGGTTTGAGGGGGATACTCCCACCCCAGCATGAGGACTTTAAGGTTCACTGTGTAGAAAAGCTAAGTGGTTTGGAAAAACGCTATATGCAAATAATGCGAATCAAAGTAAAGAAGAAAG
>CAZLYS010000345.1:0-5642 GCA_964563415.1 uncultured Halomicronema sp. | reverse complement strand
TCCCCTACCGGAACTTAAAGCCCAGCTCAAATATGATCCCGATCCGATCGCCCGCGTGCATGCCGTCGAAGCGATCGCTCAAAAAGGCAGTTTAGAAGCGGTGAAAGCCCTCACTGAGACCCTAATGAACGAGCCGTTTTGGGGGATTCGAGCTGAGGTGGCTGAGCATCTCGCTGAACTGAAATTGGATCAGGCCGTAGCGGCATTGTTGAATGGTTTGCAAGATGAGCATCCCAAAGTCCGGCGAGCGGTGGCTAAAGCCCTCGGCAAGGTCAAAACAGCAGCCAGCTATCAGGCGCTCAAGCAGTTAGCCGCAGCCGGAGATCCCAGCTATTACGTCGAAGCCACGGCAGCTAGTGCCCTTGGAGAAGTCGGTGCGGCCAAGCTCTCTGGCATTCCCGCCGCCGCCGAGACGCTCACAGTGTTGCAAACCCTGCTGCAAGAACGCGCAGGCTGGAATGAAGTGGTGCGATCGGGGGCCTTGAGCGGCGTTAGCCAGTTCAAAACTTCAGAGGAAGCCCTAGAGCTGATTCTGCAATACACGGAACCGGATGTTTCCTCAATGCTGCGATTGGGGGCAATTCGAGCTTTGGGTAAAGTATCCACAGGCCAAAGCAAGCCGAACGTTGAACGCATTCTCGAACGGCTAGAAGCCATCTCACGGGAACCTCAATTCACGACGCAAATGACCGTGATAGCGGCTCTGGGCATGATGGAAGCTGTTGGCGCAGTCACCGTGCTGCAGAGCATCGCCGATCATATCGATGATGGCCGCGTGCGCCGCCGCGCTGAAGAAACGATCAAAAAAGTGCAGAAGAAATTGGAGAAGGATCAAGCGCTTGACAAACTCCAGCAGGATCTTGAGGAACTTAAAAAGTCGAATCAAGACCTCAAGAGCCGTTTAGAAGAGCTGGAGGCCAAAGGTTAGGAGTAATCCTCATTCTCTGTTCTAGAGCTACCCATACCGCAGGTGGCAGGGTGCCAAGGGACCCAGGAGTGAGGGCGTGAAATCTGTCGTCGGGTCTGACAGACTTGGAATCAGAGCGTGCGGTAAGGAACGCCACTATCGTAAGGTGCAGCTTGATCAGATTGTTCTGGATGGTTAATACCGATTCTCTAAAATCCAGCTACATATCCCTCCCCCTTCGCCCTCTGGCCCCCAGAGCCCTCAGCTCCGATCTGTAGCTCTATTCTGCGGCACTGATATAAAACCGACTTCTGGTAGGTATTTCAATTCCGCATTCCGACCTCCGCATTCCGCAGTCGCCTATAGGTGATAGCGGCCTCCTGTAATATCTGTACGGTTTAAGCCAATGGCTGCAGGGGCACAAGCGCCTCTCAAAATGACTTCCCAAAATTGAAGAGTCGCTGCCGCTGCGGTTTAGGGGCTGCCCAATGCACCAATTTTTCGACCAGTCTAGGGGCGACACGATCGCCCAACACCGCCATATACGACTGCCAGCCCACCAAAATTTCAACCGAGTCTTGTTTCAGGCCTTTAACTAGAGCTTTGGCAACCTGCTCAGAGGTAACTGGCTGCACCCAGCGAAACCAGTCAAAATGGCGCACCATATCCGTATCTGTCAGGGTGGGCAATAGGGTCGTCACCTTGACGTTGTAGGGGGCGAGTTCGCCCCTCAGGGCTTGGCTAAACCCGAGGATGGCAAATTTAGTCGCAGAATAGGTGGCCATAGTGGGCGCGGCAACTTTGCCCATGAGGCTAGAAACGTTGACGATGTGACCGTGACGATAGGCCGCCATCCGCCGCGCCACCAACCGCGTGACGGCATAAAGACCCACCAGATTTGTCGAGATTTCGGCTTCAACTTGGGGCAGATGAGATTGCAAAAAGGGCACCTGGTGAGAGACGCCAGCACAATTGATCAGTAGATCAATTGGCCCATGATTGCGCCAGGCATGGGCGATCGCCACATGCACGGCAATCGGTTGGGTCAGATCCAGCGGCAGCACGACGGCTTGGGTGCCCAACGCTTCAATCACAGCAGCCACTTCGGTCAAGCGATCGCGATTGCGAGCGACCAAAATCAAACAGCGACACTGCTGGTGAGCCAGTTCGAGGGCGATCGCGCGGCCAATACCACGGGAAGCGCCTGTAATCAGGGCCGTTTTTCCTTGCAGATGCATAACAACCTCCACGGTGAAACTGGCGGCAGGAACTTAGGCGATCGCAACGCCACATACCTTCACTGCCGCACTATCAGTGCAATGAGAAATGAACCAAACAAACTAATCCGAGTCGTCACAAAGCCCTTTTCTGGAGCTGCTCAAACAGGGTGACGAACTGGATAACAATGGACTAGCTGGACAAAGTGAGAAGAGAAAATCTTGTGACTAAACGCGATGACGCAGGTTGATGATGGTGGTCGAGGGGGATACCAGCCAGATTTATCTCGACGGCCTGTAGACGTGTGGATTTAAGGCATCAGCCTGTCATTCTCGTTGGGTGACATTTAGTTGTGGCCTTGGGGAACAGTTACACAACTCATGGTGAGTCCTCCAGTGAAGCAAATTTCAAAACGTTTGCAAGAGCGGGACTGTTCAAGCTGGATGGCAAAATCATCCAACTGGCTCCGACGCTAACACCGGGGTCAAGCCATCGACAACATAACTTAAAGAAAAAGGTGGATTGTTACAGAGCTTTACGTTTTGCCAATCACATCTCAGATTCAGTTACAGCTCTTCTTAGCTTCAAAAGCCTTGTCTAACGAAACTTCAAAGCATCTCAAGATCGACCCAGGCCGCGATCTCAATTCTGAAAGATATCCAGTTCAAGAAATTAATCTGAGAAAAGAATTTGGAGGTGGGGAAGCGCGATCGCCAACTTTCGGCCAACAATTGAACTCTGCTCCGCTAGAGCAAGGTATCCAGTTTCGGATTCAGTACCTCGAAGGCGCTCACTTCAGCTCTTGTCGCGATCGCTAATTCCTGCCATCCCCACAGGTTGTATAGAGATCCCCGTTGAGCGCGATGGCGCTTACCGCCCAAGCAGCTGACATTGCATGCGGCTTTGCCTAAGCCTGATACGTGATTGAACAGCTGCAACCAGTCGTGGCAATCAGCTTTAGGTTTGCTGGTTTCTGCCAATAGTGTTCTCTTTATCGGCAACCTCCTCTACCGGAAGACGCTAAGAGCATCCTAGACCGGCACTTTAGCTTAGAGCTATGGGCAGCCAAGGCCGCAACACAGCACCTTTTCGAACTGGCTGAGCCGCTCAAGTGGTGCTCTAGCAGCAATCAATTTATGAGGAACCAGCTATGGCTTCAACGGTCTTAGCAATGAACTTAATGCTCCAGCCAGAACTTGGCAGCGACAGCTTAATCAATGACCTGTCGGACAGCGCTAGCAAGGACAATCTTGACAATGGCGACTTGCCGTTTGCACCAAACGCTTACACCCCAACCCTGATCGTAGATTCCTTAGATCGCCCTACTGAAGAGAGGGGACAAAATGATGGTCCCAAGTTCGAAGATGCAGAGAGCATCCAAAATTATGATTTCAAGTTCGACATTGATTACTCGGAAATCTTTAAGCCCTGCAAAAAATACATTTATGGCACTAACGCCAACGACTCTCTAGAAGGCACATTCTGCAACGACATCATTTACGGATATGACGGTAGCGACAAACTCGAAGGCTTAGGGGGCAATGATGAAATCTATGGGGGCGACGACCAGGACTGGCTTTGGGGTGACGAAGGCAATGACTATTTGGATGGCGGTTCTGGCAATGATTTGCTGTACGGCTACACGGGCAACGACACCCTAGTGGGCGGCATCGGCAACGATGACATGAGCGGCTCCAGCGGTAATGACGTCCTCTTTGGGGGGTATGGCTATGACGAACTGCGAGGACAGTGGGACGATGATTGGCTATTTGGCGAGCACGGCAACGATTATCTGAGTGGTGACACCGGCAATGACTATCTCAATGGCGGCTACGGCAACGATACTCTGCAGGGGGGGGCTGACAGAGATACTCTCGTTGGTGGCGCTGGCAATGACTTGCTTAGAGGCCATGGTGGCCTAGGCCAATACCAGGGGAGCGGCTACTTCAATGTGTTGACGGGGGATGATTGGAACTCTGTCGCCGGGCAGTATGTATTAGGTGATGGTGCCGACACCTTTGTGATGAGTGATTTCTTAGTGAAGCATGGCGGCGGAACGGGCTTTTCGAACATCATTACTGACTTCAACGGAGCCGAAGGCGACAAAATTCAGGTCCACGATGACATCAGTACCTATTCGCTGGGATACGGCAACTTAGCGGGTAGCACCGCTACGGATACCTTCATCTATTATCAAAACCACATGATTGGTGTCGTTCAAGACACCACGACGGTCAACCTGGTTTCTCACTTTGTCTACATATGAAGCCCTGATTGCGGGTGGGTCTTTTTTGAACGCCATCTTTTATGTGCTTTTGGGCATGGCTTCGCTTTCAGGATCATTGCTCCCACAGGTTCAGCTATGCGGTTTTTGCCAGCTTAGCCCTTAGCCCAATCACCGTTAAACCAATCACCTCTTGCGTTTCTTCGTCATAGCGCAGCACGACCCCATCCCCAATATCAACCCCGACAGCAGGGCGTGGTTCTCCTACCGATAGATATAAGACATCAGCTTCATCGTCATCGTCCCAACTGGCCCGATCAGATGCTTGCAAAATTTTTAGCGTGTCCATAAAACCTCTCTTTGCTGAGATGGACGACGGGTGAAATAAGCCGTCAAGATAAAATCATCAGTTGTGCTGGTCTCGCGGTAGGCAACCACAACGTATTTAGGCCCCTAGGGAGGATTGTCGTAAAGGCGAACAGCCAGCAATTCACCAGAATCGCCCATCTGGATCAGATCAGGTATGGCAACAGTTGCAATCACCATATCCCAGCAACCATACATTTCGGGATGTCTCCGAATGATATGGTTCCACCGCTCCTCAGATAGGCGAATTGGAAGCCCATTATGCGAAGTGGTTAATTCCATTGCCCTATTTTAGAGAAGTCCAAATGATGATGACTGATTCAGACGGTTCAAGACGAGACCTCCAACTCCAATTCCTAAACTGGTCTGTGCAGTTGTAAGCCTGGGAGCGCGATCGCATTTGACGCCATTATCAACAATCCAAAATACCCTTGCACTCTCACCGGACATCGTGTAGTTTTAATTGCACGGGGAATGATTCTAGGTGGGGAAGAGAGAAGTTGCCGCTTCTCAAATCCCCTAATCATCCCGCTTAGTCCGAGTAAGTCGGGATGACTGGAATCTATTGTATTCCCGCTGTCTTGTCCTTACGTCTTAATCAGGGATCTGGATAGTTCCTCGTTTTCCTTAACGTGAAAACGGAGACACCCGTATGTTTCAACCACCTGCTGGGGCAGCGCAGCCTGCACCCCAATTCAACCTACCCTCCTTAAATCAAGAGGCCGTGCGCCATATTTTGCTCGGCGACTATGGGGCCATTGTCGACAGCGTTAATCGCATGGCTTTACTGGGCTACTGCGAAAGACTCGCCTGGAGCGAACCCCTGCCCACCGGACGTCATGGCGAGTACATCAGCGTCATGACTCGCAAGCGCACGATTCCATAGCCAGTGAGATAGCGAGAACCTCGGTTTCTGCTGGGGGCTCC
>CAZLYS010000344.1:0-5645 GCA_964563415.1 uncultured Halomicronema sp. | reverse complement strand
GAAGTTCGTCGCACGCCACAATTTCATCATCACTGTGACGAAATTATGGATTTGCTACGCGGTGTGGCTACCAGTTCAGCACTATAGCGCTTCGACAGGTCACTTAGAGGTCTGAATCATGCTGCTGGGTAGACTTGCCATCACGGAGTAGAGAAGTTGTTGCAGAACGGGTTGGTCAGGCCATCTACCATGGTCAAGGCAACCCTCAGTGCCCTGATTTCCCATGCTGCTTCTTGATCTTCATGATTTAAATCGTCGTCTTGGTCGGCTGTTTACAAGCCACCGCAACGGCCGCTTTGCTCAACTATGGGGAGCTGTCTTCGGGGTGATCTTGGTTTGCTCACTACAGTTAATGTCCAGTGGTCAAGCGGCATCAGCGATCAATATTGCACGCCCAACGTGGGATACGGGCTGGTTTCAAGCGGAGGTGTATCGCGAGTTATTGACCGAGTTGGGATACTCAGTGAATGCGCCAAAAACCCTGACTAATGAGGAATTTTATGACCAGGCTGCCGCTGGGGAGATGGATCTGTGGGCGAGTGGTTGGTTTCCGCTACACGATCGCTATCTAGCGCGACCAGAGATTGGGGGGACAGTAGAACCGGTGGGGTTTGAGGTGCCAGGTGGGGCTCTGCAAGGATATCTTGTTGATCAAGCGACGGCTGAACGACTCAACATCCAGACTCTGGCTGATCTGGCTCGGCCCGAGGTGATTGAGGCGCTGGATAGTGACGGTAATGGTAAAGCGGATTTGATTGGCTGTAATGCGGAGTGGGCCTGCGCCGAAGTGATCGATTATCACCTGCAGGAATATGGCTTGGATGATGTTGTTGACCATGTGCAAGGGGACTATGCGCCGTTGATTGCTGCCGCGATCGCCCGGCAACGGCAAGGGGAGTCGATCTTGTTTTACACCTGGACCCCGAACTGGACGGTCAACGAGCTACTGCCTGGTGAAGATGTCGTGTGGATCGAGGTGCCCTATGCCAGCCTGCCACCAGGTCAAAAAGCCCTAGAGAGTGAAACCGTCATGACGGGCATTACGGGTTGCGTGGCTGATCCTTGTACGTTGGGATTTCCCCGCAACGATATTCGGGCGGTAGCGAATAGCGAGTTTTTGGTGGCTAATCCGGCTGTGCGATCGCTACTAGAACAGGTCACGATTCCCTTAGCTGATATTGCAACCCAAAACGCCCTTATGCTCTCTGGACAAGGGGATGAAGACGATATTCGCCGCCATGCTCAAGACTGGATCGCCGCTAACCGCTCGACCGTGGATGACTGGTTAGCCATGGCCCGCTCAGCGGGTGAGATTACGTCTGCCAATCAGTCTCCCGTGCCTGACGCGGCCTCCCCAGTGTCTCAGTCGTTAGACCCCGTACGCATTGTTACTCAGCGCTTTGAGCCCTTTGTGATCTATGAAGATCAGGCCTATCAAGGGTTTAGCATTGATCTCTGGGAAGCGATCGCCCGCGAACTGAATCTTGCTTACGAGTTGGTGGGCGTTAATTCAGTAGCCAAATTGCTCGATGAAGTGGAGCGCGGAGCGGCGGATCTGGCGATCGCGGGCATTGGCATCACGTCTCAGCGAGAAGAACGACTGGACTTTTCTTACCCGTACTACGAATCGGGTCTCCAGGTGCTGGTGCCCAGTGATCAGAGCGAACTGGGGAAGCTGCTATCGGTGGTGGGTGCAGTGCTGCGATCGCCCCGACTGTACTACGGTATCGGCATTCTCATCCTGATTTTGCTAATTGTCGCGCATTTGCTGTGGTTGTCTGAACGCAACCATAACCATCAGTTTCCCGACGATTATTTTCATGGCATTTGGGAAGCGTTTTGGTGGGCAGCGGTGACGGTCACCACAGTCGGCTACGGCGATAAAGTACCCAGAAGGGCTGCAGGTCGCTTTTTTGGTCTAATTTGGATGTTTTCGGGCTATTTTGTGCTTGCCTACTTTACCGCTAGCATTGCCACCACCTTTACGGTGCAAGAACTGCAAGGTGTGATCAATGGCCTTGAAGATTTGCCTGGCAAGCGTGTGGCGACAGTGGCCACCAGTCCCGCTGCAGAGTTTCTTGATAATCAGACCAATCTCCTGTTTCGTGATTACAGCACTCTCGAAGAGCTATATGTGGTGATGGAAACGGGTAAAGAAATTGACGCCGTCGTTTATGATGCGCCGGTGCTGCAATATTTTGTCTCCCACCAGGGGCAAGGCAAATATCAGGTGGTGGGCGATGTATTTCAATCTTTGAACTACGGCATTGCGCTGCAGCCAGACAGTCCTTATCGGGAGGCGATTAATGCTGCACTGCTCAAGCTGTATGAAACGGGCCAGTATGACGAGATTTATCAAGATTGGTTTGGCTAGCAGCGGCTGCAAATATCGTCAGCCGCAGTTTGATCAGATCGCTTTAGATTGTGGAAAGCGTGTTTTGGCAAGCACTTCAAGTTCGCATTCCGACCCCCGAATTCCGCATTTTCCAATACCAAGGTGTACCCAGGTTTGCTGTCATCGAGGAAACCTGGGTACCTGCTTAGCCGGGCTCACGCCAGTGGACGATCGCCCAGGCCACGCGAAAATTATCCGACCCAGGAGCTCGTTGAATGCCGATGGTGTTATTCCCGGATCGCAAAAGACCAGGGCGAATATGGCTCAACCCGACTCGCCAAGCCTGAGAGCCGCCTGGGGCTGGAGCGAGACCAGGGCCACCGATGGTTTCCCCATTAATAATGATGGCCTGAATGCGCTCAACACCTTGCACTTGTACCAATACATATGCGTCATCAATGGGTGCTTGATTCCCTTCAATGGGAAAGTTTTTCGTGACTAAGGGAAATTCTGAGGTGAAAAGATGATTAAACGGAACCATATTGAAATCGGCTCTGGCCATGGTGGCTTCTCCTAAAATTGAGTTGCAAGTGAGTAAAGCACCCTCGAACTTGGCTAGAAGGCTGACCACAAAACCATTTGAGAGAATGGTCAACCTTGCTAGGTCATGCTGATTCTCAACGTAGGCACCAATAGAGAACATTTCGAGAAGCGATCGGGAAAAGCTAGAGAACAATGACTCAGAACCCTCATGCTGTTGATGGCATGGGTCCGTGAGAAGAAACTGACCAGCTGTCGTTGGGTTTCAAGTCTGAGTCAGATGCCAGGTTCCATACTGCTCTGTGTTTATGCACATTCGATACAGTTGGAACACGACGAGATGCGGCTGCTATCGTGACCACCTTGTGTATCAATCCTGATTGTCCAGAGCCCGAAAACCCGGACGATCGCGATCTCTGTCAAGGGTGCGGTGCGCGGTTGGTCTTGGGCCAGCGCTTTCGGCCAGTGCAACTGCTCGGCCAGGGGGGATTTGGGCGCACAGTGCTGGTCTGGGATGAGGCTGCAGTTCCACCTCAGCGCTGTGTCATTAAGCAAATTTTGCGATCGCGTGGTAGCCGTGAGGCCGATCTGGCAGAAGCTAAGCGGCTCGCAGACCTCGGACAGCATCCTCAGATTCCTCAGTTAATTGCCATTTTGGAATCACCTCGTGATCTTTGCCTGGTGCAGTCTTATATCGCCGGACGTAACCTGGAGCAGATGCTGCAGGCGGAGGGGGTGTTTGATGAGCAGCAGGTGCGATCGCTCCTCCTCGATCTCTTGCCAGTTTTGCGCTTCATTCACCAACGAGGGATCATCCACCGTGATATAAAACCCGAAAACATTCTGCTGCCTGATCACGGTCGACCCATGCTAGTGGATTTTGGGGCAGCGCGGACGGTACCCACCGCAACAGCATTAGAGCGCACCGGGACGATTATCGGCAGTGCGGGCTATGCTGCACCGGAGCAAGCGTTGGGAAAAGCTGTTCCCGCCAGCGATCTGTATAGCTTAGGCATGACCTGCCTACATTTACTGACGGCGGTGCATCCCTTTGATCTGTACTCTGTGGCGGTCGATCGGTGGGTGTGGCGAGATTTTACACCTAAGCCTGTGGGTAATGCCCTGGGCAGAGTGTTGGACCGGCTAGTGGCGCGATCGCTACGGAGTCGCTACCCCAGTGCCGATGCGGTCATTGCTGATCTGGCCCCCGCAGGAATTTGGCTCCCGCGCCCCGCCACCTCGACGCTGTTGTCCACCGCTCCCTGGTGTTGTACGCAGGTCTGGCAGACGCCAGGACGCACGGTCAATGCGATCGCCCTCAGTCCCGATGGTCGAGCGATCGCGACGGGCAATAGCAACAATTCGGTACAAATCTGGGACCGTAAAACCGGAGAAGTGCTGCACACCTTTGCCCACCGCTTCGGGCTGGGCAAGGGACATACAGATGCGGTGACCGCTGTTGTCTTTCAGGCTGCGGGCGATCGCCTCTTGACCGCTGGTCAGGACGGGCAGGTCAAGCAGTGGGATCTGACCACCTATCGCCTGCAGCAAACTCTGCGGCAACCGGGTTGGCAGATTACCGCGATCGCCCTGACCCCGGATGATAAAACGCTGCTAACGGCGGATGTCGAAGGGCGGATCGCAGTTTGGGATATCGCGGGGGGCCAACGCCAGTTTGACCTCAGACGGCATGCGGGCCGAGTCACTAAGCTCGCCCTGAGTCCTGACGGTACCCGCTTAGCCAGTGTGGGAGAAGCCGGGACTTTGAGATTTTGGGCCTTGCCCAGCGGGCAATTGCTGCATACTTGGACGGCGAAAGGACCCCTCCGTGCCGTCGCTCTGAGCGCGAGCGAATCGGCCTTGATTACGGGGGATAAAGTTGGGCAGGTGACTCTTTGGTCGCTGTTAGATTGCACCGAGCAGGTGATCTTAGACCAGACACCAGATGCGGTGAGCGCGATCGCCCTGAGTCCGGATGAAAGGTGGTTAGCGATCGGTAGTCGGGATGGGGCCATTTCTCTCTGGCGATGGTCACGGGCAGTCCGGCAGCGGTTGGCAGTGCTGCGCCACGACTGGGCGATTAGTGATTTAGCCTTTACGCCTGACAGTCAAACCTTGATCAGCGCGGCTGCTGATGAAACCATCCGAGTGTGGCAGCCAGAAATTTCTTGAAATGGGTAGACCCCTTGCGAATTGGCAGCCAGCGGGCTCTAATTTTTATCAGACTCCACTCAGAAAGTTCTCAGGCAAACTCTTTACGATTTTTTCAGACCAATTAGACTAGTGCCTATCTGTTGGAATCCCTAGACTCTTAGGGTGGGCTTGCCAATATTGTTGCGGAACCGGAACTCATGAACACCACGGATATGTTGCGGCTGGTGCATCCAGCGATCGCTGTTTTTTATGTTTTTCCCTTGATTGGGATTGCGACCTACTTTGCCCTGCAAACTCGTCAACGTCGTTTGGCAGCTGTGAACAAAGAGAAATCGAAAATTCCCCCTGTTGTGGGTCAAGAGCACGTCAAAATTGGTCGCTTGCTAGCGGCGTCTGTTGTGGGTATTTCGCTCTTGGGTATGGCGCATCCCATCATCAAAACCTTGATCAACAAGAATGCTCTGGTTGAGGTGCCGTTTCAGGTGATGTTTATCGTGGCGATGTACGTCTTCACTGTGGCGACGCTGATTTTCTTATATCGTGCCAAAACTCCGACTTGGCGGGCTGCCTTCACCACGCTATCGAGCATGGGCATTATTATTCTTGGCTGTCAGGA